>JAVEDA010000002.1 GCA_030841195.1 Actinomycetota bacterium
CCCCAATGTCCCGTTCGAATGGGGCGAGCGTCGACCGGCAAGGGCTGGATACGCTCGGCGGGTGCTGGACCTCAAGCTGATCCGAGACGACCCCGAGGCCGTCCGCGCCTCGCAGCGCGCCCGACAGGAGGACCCGGGGCTGGTCGACGAGGTGCTGGCGGCCGACGAGCGCCGGCGCGCGGCCATCGTCACCTTCGAGCGGGCCCGGGCCGAGCAGAAGGAACTCGGCCGTCAGGTGGCCCAGGCGCAGGGCGACGAGAAGGCCGCGCTGCTGGCGCGCACCAAGGCGCTGTCGGCCGAGGTCAAGGCCGCCGACGCCGACCAGGCCGAGGCGGGGGCTGCGTTCGCCGCCGCGATGGGCCGGCTGTCCAACGTCACCGAGCCGGGTGTGCCGGCCGGCGGCGAGGAGGACTACACGGTGCTCGAGCACGTCGGGCAGCCGCGAGAGTTCGACTTCACCGCGCTGGACCACCTCGAGCTCGGCCAGCGCCTGGGTGCCATCGACACCGAGCGCGGGGCGAAGGTCAGCGGCGCCCGGTTCTACTACCTGACCGGCGTGGGTGCCCAGCTGCAGCTCGCGATGCTCAACCTGGCGATGAGCCAGGCGCTCGCTGCCGGGTTCGTCCCCGTCGTACCACCCGTGCTGGTCAAGCCGGACGCGATGGAGGGCACCGGCTTCCTGGCCCAGGCGGCCGAGAACGTCTACCACCTGCCCGAGGAGGACCTCTACCTCGTGGGCACCTCGGAGGTGCCGCTCGCCGCGTTCCACATGGACGAGGTGCTCGACGCCGGCAGCCTGCCGCTCCGGTACGCCGGGTGGTCGACCTGCTTCCGCAAGGAGGCCGGGTCCTACGGCAAGGACACCCGCGGCATCCTGCGGGTGCACCAGTTCGACAAGATCGAGATGTTCTCGTACGTCGATCCGGCCGACGCCGCGGCCGAGCACCTGCGGTTGCTGGCCTGGGAGAAGGAGATGCTCGCCAAGGTCGAGCTGCCCTATCGGGTGATCGACGTGGCCGCCGGCGATCTCGGTGGGTCGGCCGCGCGCAAGTACGACTGCGAGGCGTGGGTGCCGACCCAGGGCCGCTACCGCGAGCTGACCTCGACGTCGAACTGCACGACCTTCCAGGCCCGCCGGCTACGGATCCGGCTGCGCGACGGCGAGGGCACCCGGCCGCTGGCCACCCTCAACGGCACCCTGGCCACCACCCGGTGGATCGTGGCGATCCTGGAGAACCACCAGCAGGCCGACGGATCGGTGGTCGTGCCGGCGGCGCTGCGCCCGTACCTCGGCGGCCAAGAGGTGCTCAAGCCGGTCACGACGTGACCGACGCCGATGCCGAGCCGACCACCGCCGAGCCGACCACCGCCGAGCCGACCACTGCCGAGCTGCGCCGGCGGTGCACCCGGTTCCTGAACGGGCACGGCAGCCGGCCGCCGTCGGTCGTGCTGGCCGAGGTGCACGAGGTCCTGGGCGACGTCGAGGCCGACCGCTACGGCGAGGGCGGGGTCGTCACCGAGCTGGAGGGCGAGGTCGCCGAGCTGCTCGGCAAGCCCGCGGCGGTGCTGATGCCCAGCGGCACGATGGCCCAGCAGATCGCGTTGCGGATCCACGCCGAGCGCACCGGCCGACGCACCGTGCTGTGGCACCCCGCATGCCACCTGGCCCTGTGGGAGGACCAAGCGGTCGAGCGGCTGCACGGGCTGCACCCCCGGCCGGTCGGCGACTCCCGGCAGCTCATCACGCTGTCCGACCTCGAGGAGGTGGCCGAGTACGCCGCGGCGCTGCTGATCGAGCTGCCGCAGCGCGAGATCGGCGGCCGCCTGCCGGAGTGGGACGACCTGGTGGCCCAGACGGCGCTGGCCCGCTCGCACGGCACCGCGACCCACCTGGACGGCGCCCGCCTGCTGGAGTCGCTGCCGTTCTACGGCCGCCCCGCGGCCGAGGTCGCCGGCCTGTTCGACAGCGTCTACCTGTCGCTCTACAAGGGCTTGGGCGGCATCAGCGGCTGCCTGCTCGCCGGGGACGAGCAGCTGGTGGCGGAGGCACGCGAGTGGCGGCACCGGCACGGCGGCACCCTGTTCGAGCTGTGGCCCTACGCAGCGGCCGGGCTGGCCGGGCTGCGGCTGCGGGCCGCGCGGATGCCGGCGTACGTGGAACATGCCCAGGCGATCGCGGCCGAGCTCGCGACGCTGGACGGCGTCCTGCTCGTGCCGGACCCGCCGGTGACGCCGATGATGCACGTCTACCTGCACGGCGAGGCCGACCTGCTCGATGCGGCGATCCGGCGGATCGCGGTCGAGCGCGGCCTGTGGACCTGGCCGAAGACGTTCACCACCGAGCTGCCGGGCTGGCGGGTGGTCGAGCTGTCGGTGGGCGACGCGACGATGGAGTTCACGCCGGACGAGGTGCGGGCGCTGGTGGCTGAGATCCTGGCGGAGTGAAGGGGCAGGAAGGGGGACGGCCGTGGTGGCGCCGGGCCGTGACCCGTGGTGCCGGGCTGCTCGTCACCGCCATCGCCCTGTACGTCGTGGCCCCCAGCCTGCTGGCTCTGCTCGACGCGGTGCCGAGCCTGGGTGACGTCGCGCCCGTGTGGTTCCTCGTGGTGGCCGGGGCCGAGATCGCCAGCTTCGCCTCGCTCTGGGCCCTGCTGCGGATCGCGTTGCGCACCAAGGCCTGGTTCATCGTCGTGGTGTCCCAGCTCTCGGGGAACGCCGCGAGCCGGGTGCTGCCCGGCGGTCCGGCCGCCGGCAGCGTGGTGCAGGGCGGGCTGCTGGTGCGGTCCGGCTACCCGGTCGCGGCGGTCGGTGCGGTGCTGTCCACGACCGGGCTGATGACGACGGGGATGCTGTTCGCGCTGCCCGTGCTCGCGATCCCCGCCATGCTCGCCGGTCTCGCGGTGCCCGGACCGCTGGAGGCCGGGCTGCTCGTGTCGCTCGTGATTGCTGCTCTGCTGGTCGGTCTCGGCGCGGCGGTGCTCTGGTCGGACCGGGTCGCGCACCGGCTGGCCGCCTCGGCCGCCTGGGTGGTGACCAAGTTCGCGCGGTCCCGGCGGCCGGCGCCGCTGGCCCGCCGCCTGGTCACCGAGCGGGACCGGATCCGGGAAGCGTTCGCGGGGCACTGGGTGCCGGCGCTGACCGCCGCCGCGGGGAACCGGATGTTCGACGTGGCCGCGCTGGTGGCGTCGTTGCTCGCGGTCGGGGCCGACGCCAACCCGTTCCTCGTGCTGCTCGCGTACAGCGTGTCGCTGGCCCTCGCTCTGGTCCCGATCACTCCGGGCGGCCTGGGCTTCGTCGAGGCCGGCCTGACCAGCCTGCTGGTGCTGGCGGGGGCGTCGACCCAGGAGGCGGTGGTCGCGACCCTGCTCTACCGGCTGGCGTCGTTCTGGCTGCCGATCCCGCTCGGGCTGGTCGCCTGGGGCGGGTGGCGGGCCCGCCGGCGTACGGCCGGGATGATGGCCCCATGACGACGACGCGGCCGCGGCTGGTCGCGACCGACCTGGACGGCACGATCGTCCCGCACGACGGCGACGTGAGCGACCGGACGGTGGCGGCGCTGCAGGCGGTCGAGGCGCTGGGTGTGCCGGTCGTGTTCGTCACCGGCCGGCCGGTGCGGTGGATGGCGGACGTGGCGATCCGGACCGGCCATACCGGGCTGGCCATCTGCGCGAACGGGGCGGTCCTCTACGACCTGCACACCGAGCAGGTCGTGGAGCACCACACGATCCCGGTCGAGGTGGGGCTCGAGGTGGCGCGCCGCCTGCGGGCCGCGGTGCCGGGCAGCGCGTTCGCGGTCGAGACGCTCGAGGGGTTCTCCTACGAGCCGAGCTACGTGCCGCACTGGGACGCCGGCAACCAGCGGGCGATCGCGCCGCTGGAGACGATCTACGACGGGCCGGCGGTCAAGCTGCTGGCGCGGCACGAGGTGCTGGACCCGGACGCGTTCCTGGCAGCGGCTGTCGAGGTGGTGGGCGACCTGGTCGAGCTCACCCACTCCTCGACGACCGCGCTGCTGGAGATCTCGGCGGCGGGAGTGTCGAAGGCCAGCGGGCTGGCCCGGTTCGCGGCCCGGCACGGTGTGGACGCGGCCGACGTGGTGGCGTTCGGCGACATGCCCAACGACCTGGCGATGCTGGCCTGGGCCGGCCGTCCGTACGCCGTGGCCAGCGGGCACCCCGCGGTGCTCGCCGCGGTGACCGGCCGGGTGCTGCCGCCGGAGCAGGACGGGGTCGCCCGCGAGCTGGAGCTCCTCTTCGACCTCTGAGTGCTACAGGTACTGGCCGGTGTTGCTGGTGGGGCCGTGCGGGTCCTCGCCGGGGCCGCCCGGGCCGCCGGGGAAGCCGCCGACGCCGGGTGGCAACGCCCGGCGGCGCATCTCCTCGAACTGCGCGCGGGCCGCCATCTGCTGGGCGAACAGTGCCGTCTGGATGCCGTGGAACAGGCCCTCGAGCCAGCCGACCAGCTGGGCCTGGGCGATCCGCAGCTCGGACTCGGACGGGATCGAGTCCTCGGTGAACGGCAGCGAGATCCGCTCCAGCTCGGCCACCAGCTCGGGCGCCAGGCCCTCCTCGAGCTCCTTGATCGAGCGGGTGTGGATCTCCTTGAGCCGCACCCGGCTCGCCTCGTCCAGCTCGGAGTTCCGCACCTCCTCGAGCAGCTGCTTGATCATGCTGCCGATCCGCATCACCTTGGCCGGCTGGTCGACCATCTCGGTGATCGAGCGCTCGTCCACCTCGTCGTTGCCGGGCGGGGCCTCGACCGCCATCCCGTCCGGGCTCACCACCACGACCCGCGGGTCCGCCGTCGACTCGCCCTGCTCCGGCCCGGAGTGCTGCTGCTCGCTCATGCCCCCATCCTCGCGCACCCGGTCGGCACAAAATGCGTGGACCCCCGCGGCCCGGGGCCGACAGGCTGCCCTTATGCCCACCACCACCTCGACCCACCGGACCGTCGGCCCGGACGACCTCGACGACGTGTGCGACCTGCTCGCGGAGTGCGACCTCGCGACCGTCGGTTTCGTCGACTTCACCCGGGACGAGATCGCCGTCGACCTCGCCAAGGCCACCATCGAGAGCACCGGCTGGTACGACGGGCAGGGTGCCCTTGTCGGCTACGGCTGGTTGCAGCGCACCGAGCGCACCAACCAGGTCGAGATCGACCTCTACCTGCGGCCGTCGGCCGACCCGGCCCTCGGGCCGGTCATGCTGGCCGCACTCGAGGACCGCGCCGCCGCCGTGGTCGCCGAGGTCGGCCACGCCGCGCCCTGGGTGGGGGCCAACGTCTACCGCCAGGACGCGGGCACTCAGGAATGGCTGCGGGCGGCCGGCTTCACCCGCCAGACCACGTTCACCCGGATGCGGATCGACCTCGACCCCGCGCAGCCCCCGGAGCAGCCGAAGTCCGACGTGACCGTCCGCCGGGTCACCGTTGAGGCCGACCTCCGGGTGGCGCACGAGGTCGAGGAGGCGTCGTTCCTCGAGCACTACGGCAACGTTCCGGTCTCCTACGAGAGCTGGCTGGACCGACTCCTCGACCGCGGCGAGGACTTCCGGCACGTCTACCTTGCCGAGCTCGACGGGACGCCGGTCGGGCTGCTGACCAGCACCCGGCAGTTCGAGGAGGACGAGGACGCGGGGTACGTGCGCACCCTGGGCGTACTTCCCGCTGCCCGCGGCCGCGGCGTCGGCACCGCCCTGCTGCGGGACTGCTTCGCCCGCGCGCACCGCGAGGGCCGCGTCGCCGTGCTGCTGCACGTCGACGTCGCCAACGTCACCGGCGCGCTGCGGGTCTACGAGTCGGTCGGCATGCGCGCCGTGCTGGAGATCGACGCCTGGGCCAAGGGCGAGCGGGCCGGCTGACCCCCTCGAGTGGACGCCGACACACCACTCGTGCGGCGTGTCTGGTGCGGGAGCGTCCAGCCGATCTTGGTGAGCCGACGTTCGGTCAGCAGCCGCAGGGTGCGTCGCCGCGCGGCGCGCTGCTCCCGGCGTACGTCGGTCACGACAACCTGCTGACCATCGGCAGCCGCGACCGGGACCCGAGCCCGACGACGACGGCGGTCAGCAGCGGCAGCAGCAGCACCAGCCCGCCGACGAGCAGCCACGGCACGTCGAGGAAGTGGTCGGGCAGCGGCAGGCCCTTGCTGGTCGTCGCGTCCGGGCCGGCCCAGGACGTCGCGGTGAGCGGATAGGTCACCGCGATGCCCGGCACGAAGCCGACGGCCGCGCCGAGGGCTGCGCCGACCAGGCCGATGACAGCCGCGTAGGAGGCCGCCACCAGCCGCCGGGTCCGCGGTTCGGCCCCGACGGCACCCATGGTGGCGAAGTCCGGCCGGGCGTCGGAGAGCGCCAGGAACGTCGCGGTGAGGGTGCCGCCCAGCACGAGCACCGCCCCGATGGCGGCGAGGACGAGCAGGACCACTCGGGTGCCGTCGTCCTGGAAGCCGCGCTCGACATACAGCGAGGCGCTCTCGTCCAGGCCGCCGACAGCCTCGTCGATCGCGTCCTCGGCGGTGGTGCTGATGCTTGTGCCGGTCACGACCAGCGCCGTCTGCCGGACCGGCAGCGCGTGGTCGCGGGCCACAGAAGCCGGCAGCACCGCCCGGGCCGGCTGGCTCGAGCCGGGGACCGAGACCAGCGTCGCCGGCAGTTGCCACCGGCCCTCCTCGGTGGCCTCGCCGCCGTCGGCGGGGTACGACAGCACGGTCAGGTTGGCGGTGGTCGCGGTCACCTCGCCGGGCTGGAAGACGACGACGTCCCCGTGGGCAAGTGCGTCGCGTGCCCGAGCCAGCTCGGCCCCGGTCAGGCCAAGCACCCGCAGCGCGGCGGGGCCGACCAGCAGGCTGCTGCCGAGGTTGCTGGCCCAGCCGAAGTTGTCGTCGGCGGTCGTCACCGGGAGGTCCACCTGGTACGACGCCGTGCCGCCCTCCTGGACACCGCGGACCGGCATGGTGCGCGCGCCCGGCAGCTGCTGGCGCACGACCCGCTCGACCGCCGTCCAGTCCGGCGGGGTCTGGCTGAAGACCTGCACCAGGCCAGCGCCCATCGGAGCGGTCGGCGTGTAGAGGGCGCGGTTCTGTGCCGCGTCACTCGTCCCGCCGATGCCGAGCGCTACCACGCCGGCCACGGTGGCGGCCACTGCGGCCACCGCGGGTGCGGTGCGGCTGCGATGCCGGGCGGCGTCCCGCACCGCGAACCGCGCGGGCAGCGGCAGCCGCCCGGCCAGCCGGCCGAGGGTGCCCAGCACCAGCGGCGTGACCAGAACGGTGCCGAGCACGGCGAGGATCGCGGCCAGCGCGATCGTCACCTCGCCGCCGCCGGGCCGCAGCGCGCCGTAGGCCGAGCCGGCGACGCCGGCCGCCAGTAGCAGCGCGCCGATGGCAGGTGACCAGCGGGCCGGGCGGGTCTCGCCGCGGCGGCCGGACAATACGGCGACGACGTCGCTGCGGGCCGCGAGCACGGCCGGAAACAGAGCGGCCAGCAGGGCGCTGACCAGCCCGGCCGCAGCCACCACCACGGTGTCGCGCAGCGAGACCTCGAACGGGCCGAGCACGGTGTCGCTGACGCCCTGCACGACCGGTCGGGCCAGCCACGCGACGCCCACGCCAGCGACTGCGCCCAGCGTCGTGGCCGCGGCTCCGAGCACGAGTCCGCTGGCGAGCACCACCCGGCGCAGGTGCGGCGGCTCGGCGCCACCGGCGGCCATCAGGGCCAGGGCCCGCTGCTGGCGGCGGGCGCCGACCGCGAACGCCGGGCCTGCGAGCAGCACCACCTCGAGCAGCGCCATCGCGACGACCAGTCCGATGATGGCGAGCTGGTCGGAGCCGACCCGCGAGCCGCTGTAGTCCTGGGCCGTCACCTCCGACGCAGGTGGCGGGTCGGCCACCACGGCACGGGACAGCGCGTACATCCCGTGGGTGTTGAGCTCGCGCACCTCGGACCAGGAGACGCCGCCGGGGCGGGACACCAGCCAGGCGCGCTCCAGGACCTCGGGGTCGCCCAGCGCGGCCCGGATCGCCGGGCCGACCGGTCCGACCAGCTGGCTGAGCCCCCGGGTGGTGGTCGACTCCACGATGCCGACGACCGCGAGGCGCGGGCCGGCCTCCAGGGTCATGGTCGACCCGACCGGGAAGCCGCGCGAGGCGAGTCGCTCGCTGACAACGACCTCACCCTCGCGCCGCGGCAGCCGGCCGGCGTGCAGGTCGAACAGCCCGGCCGCCGCGGGGTCGCGCAGGTCCACCCCGACCGCCTCCGGCCGGGCCAGGCCCAAGTCGGTGCGCACGGCGAGCTGGCCGGTGAGCAGCTCCGCCAGGTGGGTGCGCCGTCCGAGCACCGAGCGCACCGTGTCCACGGTCGGTGTAGGCAGGGGATCGGCGTCCTGGGCCGAGCCGGATCTGCTGGACAGGTCGGGCGTCTGGTCGACGGCGGTGGTGCTGCCGTCGTACGTGACCAGGGCGTCGGACCCGCCGATGGTCCGGTCCAGTCCCTCGACCGTCGACACCGACACCGTCCGCACCAACGTGTCCAGCGCGACGATGCCGAGCACCGGCAGGCCGATCATCACCAGGACGAGGATGCTGCGGCCCCGGGCCCGCAGCGCCTCCCGCCTGGCGATCCGCAGAGCTGGTCGCCAGCCGCGGGTCAGCCGCATCAGCGCTCGCTCGCGTGCAGCAGCGACTCGGCGTCGGGCAGCGGGCCGGTCTCGTCGACGGCAAGCCCGTCGCGCAGGAACACGACCCGGTCGGCCCAGGCCGCGTGCCGTGCCTCGTGGGTCACCAGCACGCCGGCAGCGCCGGCGTCGCAGCGGGCCCGCAGCAGCCGCAGCACCTGCTCGCCGGTCTCCGAGTCCAGCGCTCCGGTGGGCTCGTCGGCGAGCACCAGCCGGCGGTGGCCGACGATCGCGCGCGCGCTCGCTTCCCGCGGCTGCTGGCCTCCGGACATGTCGTGGGGGAACCGGTCGGCGCGCTCCGGGATGCCGACCTCGGGGAGCGCTCCCAGCCCGAGCGCACGGGCCGTGCGCACCCCGTCGCCGTCCAGCTCGCGCGGCAGCGCAACGTTCTCGGCGGCGGTCAGGGCGGGGATCAAGTTGAAGTCCTGGAACACGTAGCCGACCGAGCGCCGCCGCAGCGCCGCCGCCGCCTTGCGGGAGAGGCCGCCGAGCTCGGTGCCCTCGATGGTGACGGTGCCCGACGTCGGCGAGTCGAGCCCTCCGGCCAGGGTCAGCAGCGTCGACTTGCCCGAGCCCGACGGGCCCATGACGGCGACCAGCTCACCGGCGGACACGGTCAAGCTGAGGCCGCGCAGTGCATGCACGGCCGACTCGCCGTCGCCGTGCACGCGGGTCAGGTCCCGCAGCTCCAGGACGGCGCTCATCGGGCTGTCTCCGTGGTCGGGACGGTCGTGCTCGGTACGTCGACTCGTGCCGGGTCTTGGGCGGCCCGGGAGAGCCGGGCCTCGCAGTGGTCCAGCCAGCGCACCTCGGCCTCAGCGGCGAAAACCAGCGAGTCGAGGACGAGCAGCCAGGCGAGGTCGGCCGGTGCCGTGCCCTGGGTGGCCCGCGCCTTCAGCCGGGTGTAGTCCTGCAGCGCGCGGACGGTCGCCGTCCGCTGGCCCTGCACGACCGCGCGGACGTCGACGCCGGGCACGGTCACCGCCATCGCCAGCTTGATCGACAGCTCGTCGCGGGGTGGGGCGCTGCGGCTGACCGGGGTCCGGAACCAGGTGGCCACCTCGGCCCGGCCCAGGTCGGTGATCCGGTAGACCGCGTGCCCCTCGTCGTCAGCACCGGCCGGCTCGACCATCCCGTCCCGCTCCAGCCGGCCCAGCGTGGTGTAGACCTGCCCGACGTTCAGCGGCCAGGTCGCCCCGGTGCGCGACTCGAACTCGACGCGCAGCTGATAGCCGTACATCGGTCCCTGCTCGAGCAGGGCTAGCAGCCCCTGGCGGATCGACACGGTGCCTTCTCCCGACGTACGACGGTGTGGATACCGCGTATGTATACCGGGTATACCTGCCCGCGTCCAGCACTGCAGGGGTCAGGAATCGACCACGTATGGCAGGCCAGTGGGTACTTTGCGAGGCGCAGACGCCTCGGGAAGTACCGATACGCCTGCCATACGTGGTCGAACGCCGGGCGGGCTGGACCCTCAGCCGGTGGCGAGCAGGACCTTGCCGACGTGAGTGCTCTGCTCGACGAGGCGGTGCGCCTCGGCGGCGTCGGCCATCGAGAGCACCCGGTCGACCACCGGGCGGACCTCGCCGGACGCGATCAGCGGCCAGACATGCTCGCGGGTCGAAGCGACGATCGCGGCCTTCTCGTCGGCCGGTCGGGCCCGCAGGCTGGTGGAGAACACCGCACCCCGTTTGCGCATCAGCAGTCCGAGGTCCAGCTCGGCCCGGGTGCCGCCCTGCATGCCGATCACCGACAGCCGGCCGCTGGTGGCGAGCACGTCGAGGTTGCGGGCCAGGTACTTCGCGCCCATGTTGTCGAGCACCACGTCGGCCCCGTGGCCGTCGGTCGCGGTCCGGACCGCCTCGACGAAGTCCTCGTCCCGATAGTTGACCAGCACCTCGGCACCGAGCTCCCGGCAGCGCTCCAGCTTGTCGGTCGAGCCGGCCGTGACGGCCACCCGGGCGCCCATCGCGCGGCCGAGCTGGATGGCCATCGTCCCGATCCCCGAGCTGCCGCCGTGCACCAGCAGGGTCTCGCCCGGCCGCAGCCCGGCCAGCATGAAGACGTTCGACCACACGGTGCAGGTGACCTCGGGCAGCGCGGCAGCGTGCACGAGGTCGACGCCCGGCGGCACGGGCAGCAGCTGCCCGACCGGGACGGTCACCTGCTCGGCGTACCCCCCGCCGGAGAGCAGGGCAGCGACCTCGTCGCCCACCGACCACCCCTCGACCCCCTCACCCAGGCCGGTGATCCGGCCGGAGCACTCCAGACCCGGGTACGGCGAGGAGCCGGCCGGTGGGTCGTAGTGGCCCTCGCGCTGCAACAGGTCGGCCCGGTTGACCGCGCTGGCGGCGACGGCGACCAGCACCTCGCCCGGCCCCGGCACGGGGTCCGCCACCTCCTGCCAGGTCAGGACCTCGGGTCGACCCGGCCGGCTGATCACGACGGCGCGCATGGTCCCCAACCCTAGGCAACGAGCCTGGCAGCGACTCGCCGGGCGAGCCTCAAGGAACGGTCAAGCGGGGCCGAAGCAGAACCGTCGGCTTGTTCTGTCTGTCCACCCACGGCCCGTGGAAGGTCTCCATGCTGCGTGACGCCGGAGTGCGCACCAAACTTCTCGCTGTCCTCGCCATCCCCACGGTGCTGCTCGTCGTCGTGACGACCCTGCTCGTCGGCAGCCAGTTCGCCGCGGCCCGCCAGGCCGGCCAGGTGAACGGCGTGACCGACGTGGCCGTCCAGGTGAACCGCGTGGTGCACAGCCTGCAGGAGGAGCGCAGCGCAACCCTGCGCTACCTGCAGGACCCGACCTCGAGCACCGAGGCCGCGATGGACGGTCAGCGCCAGTTCACCAACGAGCAGCTCCGGACGCTGGACAGGACCGTCGAAAGCTCGCCCGTCGACCAGATGTCCGAGGCGGTCCAGAACGCGGTGCGGCTCTCGGCCGCCGGGCACGGCGAGCTCAAGTCCGCGCGGGCGTCGATCGACAGCCAACGCTTCTTCGCCACCGAGGCGGACGTCTTCTACGCCAAGATCATCCGGGTCGACCTCGACCTCCCCGGCGTCATCGCCTCGTCCGGCACGCCCGAGCTGGCCCAGCGGCTGCAGGCCTACGGCGCCATCTCCTCCGCGATCGAGTACGCCGCCCACGAGCGCGACCTGGTCGAGGTCGGACTGCTGCGCGGCACCCTGACCGAGGCCGACTTCGCGCAGAGCGCCGCCCTGGTGGCCCAGCAGCGCCAGTCGCTGCAGGACTTCCAGCGCAACGCGCCCCCTGCCGCCTTCCACCGGCTCGACAACGCGCTCGCCAAGTCCGAGGTCGCCGAGATCGACCAGGTACGTCGGGCGCTGCCCGACCTGCTCAAGGGCGAGGACCCCGACTACGGCGGCTCGGTGGTCTGGGTCGGCGCCGCGAACTCGCGGATCAGCCCGATGACCGCGGCCGAGTCGGGCCAGGTGTCCGACATCGCCATTGTCGCCGCTAACACCCAGAACCGTCAGGAGCAGCGGGCGCTGGTGCTGGTTGTCGGCTCGCTGCTCGGCCTCGGCCTGGCCCTGATGCTGGCGGTCGCGCTGGCCCGCCGGATCACCCGGCCGCTGCGTCGCCTCACCCTGGCCGCCGGCGAGATCGGTCACGAGCTGCCCCAGATGGTGGAGCGGATGCAGACCCCCGGTGACGGCCCCGGTGTCGTCGTCGAGCCGATTCCGGTCGAGTCCTCCGACGAGATCGGCCGGCTGGCCGAGGCGTTCAACACCGTCAACGACGTCACCGTCGCGGTGGCGAAGGAGCAGGCCGCGCTGCGGTCCAGCATCGCCGAGATGTTCGTCAACGTGGCCCGCCGCAACCAGGTGCTGCTCGGCCGCCAGCTCTCCCAACTGGACCGGATGGAGGCGCGCGAGGAGGACCCCGACGTCCTGGACAGCTTGTTCAAGCTCGACCACCTGGCGACCCGGATGCGCCGGAACGCCGAGAGCCTGCTGGTGCTCGCGGGCATCGACTCGACCCGTCGGCTGCGTACGGTGCTCCCGCTGTCGGACGTCATCCGGACCGCGGTCGGCGAGATCGAGTCGTTCGACCGGATCGACCTGTCGATGTCGGAGGACCCGGACGTGTCGGGCCGGCACGCGCTGACGATCGCGCACCTGCTCGCGGAGCTGCTCGAGAACGCCACCCACTTCTCCAACCCCGACACCCGGGTGGTCGTGTCGGCCTCGGTCACCGGCCGCGGGGTGGACGTGACGGTCACCGACTACGGCCTGGGCATGTCCCCGGAGGAGATCACCGACGCCAACGAGAAGATCGCCCACCCCCCGGTGGCCGAGATCGCCGTCTCGCAGCGGCTCGGACTGTTCGTCGTCGGCCGGCTCGCATCCCGGCTCGGTGCGACGGTCGAGCTCCGCCGCGGCCGCGCCGCCGGCACCGTGGTTGCCGTGGCGCTGCCCACCAGCGTGTTCGAGGGCCTCGCCCAGCAGGTCGAGGAGGACGAGGACGTCGTCGTTCCGTTGTTCGAGGTCGCGCCGGCCGAGGACGTCGCTGCACCGTTCGTCGAGGCCGCGGACGAGGTCGTCGAGGACCACGTTGCATTGTCCGTCGAGGTCGACGAAGCATCGTCCGTCGATGTCGTCGAGGAGCCTGCCGACGAGCTGTCGTCTGAACCGGTTGAGGCGGTCGAGCCGACCCGTAAGGGACTGCTGCGCCGTGGCCGCCGCCGGGCCCCGGCCGCCGCCGACGAGCCCGCCGAGGTCGAGGTCGCCGAGGCGGCCGAGGTGGTCGAGGTCGTCGAGGTGGCCGACACCGAGGTCGCCGAGCCGGTCGCCGAGGTCGCCGAGCTCGAGGTCGCAGGCGACGCCGACGTCGAGGTCGAGGTCGAGATCGAGGGCGCCGAGGTAGCCGAGGCCGCCGTCGAGACCGAGCCGACGGAGCACGCCGCGCCCCGGCCGGCCCGCAAGGGTCTGTTCCGGCGCGGTCACCGCGAGGTGACCGCCGAGCCCGTCCCCGCCGATGGTGCTGTCGATCTGCCAGCCGATGCCGATGCCGATGCCGACGTCAACGCCGAAGCCGGCGTCGAGCCGCTCGTCGCTGAGCTGGTCACCGAGGACCCCGAGGTCGAGGTGGCGGTCGAGCCTGTCGCCGAGGCTGTCCCTGCTCCCGAGCCCGAGCCCGAGCCCGAGGTCGAGCCAGAGCCGGAGCCGGTAGCTCCGAGGGTCTTCGCGGCCGCGGCCGCCGTCGACGTGCTGCCGAACCGCACCGCCCGCAGCGGCGGCCGGTTCGCCCGGCACCGTCAGCCGCAGGTCGCGCCGCAGCCGGCGCCGTACCTGCCGGTCGTCCCGCCGCCGGTGGCCGCGGCACCCGCTCCAGCCCCCGCTGCGCAGCCGGTCCCGGTCGCAGCTCCGGTCCCCGCGCCGATCCCCGCCCCGGCGGCCGAGCTGCCGGTCCCGACCCCCGTTGCCGACCCGGTGCCGGTGCCGGTCCCGACCCCCGTTGCCGACCCGGCTCCGGTGGCCGAGCAGGCACCCGCTGCCCCGCCGGAGCAGGCTCCCGTCGCCGCGGTCCCGGTGACCCCGGTCCCGGTGACCCCGGTCCCGGTCACACCGATGCCACGCCGCACTGCTGCGCCCAACCCCCTGGCGGCCGAGCCGCTCCCGGAGCGGGCCAGTGTCGGTGCTGCTGC
>JAVEDA010000021.1 GCA_030841195.1 Actinomycetota bacterium
GCAGCGTCGACAAGGTGGCGGTGTCGCTGCGCCCGACGCTGTTCGCCTACCAGTTCGTGTGGCACCTGCAGCGCCCGAGCGCACCCTCGGTCATGAGCCGGGCGCGGGCAGTCGAGGCCGCGCAGCAGACGGCTCGGTCGTGACGTCCTCGCCCCAGACGACGTGCCGGTACGCCAGGTAGCGGACGCTGCTGCCCAGCGCGATGCCGACCAGGTTGGCTGCGTTGAGCCAGATCGGGCCGGTGTGGTCCAGCCCGCTGCGGACCAGCCAGATCGGCGCCAGCCCGGTCACCAGGCTGGCGGCGGTGACCGCCGTGAAGAGCACCACCTCGCGTCCCAGGCCGGCGCCTTGCCGGTGCCGGAAGGTCACCTTGCGGTGGCCGATGAACGCCATCGTGCCGGTCACCAGCATGGTCACGGCCTTGGCGAGCACCGGGGTGACGCCCACGCCGAAGGCCAGGACGTTGAACAGCACGATGTCGGTGACCAGGCAGATGCCGCCCACCAGCCCGAAGGTGGCGAGCTCCGCGGTCAGGCGGTGGCGCAGGACACGCGCGACGATGGGCACCGACCCGAGGGTAGCCGGGCGCCCGGGTAGCGGCTGCCCTGTGGCTGCCTGGACCGGTTCGGGGAGGGGTGACGGTTAGGCTGCCTGCGTGAGCAGCCCGGAGACCAGGTCGCCGAGTGCGGTCGTGATCCCCGACCACGACCTGCGCGCGGTGCTGATGATCCCCGCGTTCCGCCGCCTCTGGACCGCGCTGTCGCTGTCCAGCTTCGGCGACTGGCTCGGCCTGCTGGCGCTGACCGCGCTCGCTCCGCGGCTGGCCGACGAGGGCTACGCGGCCGCCAACGTCGCCATCGCCGGCGTGTTCATCCTCCGGCTCGCCCCGGCCATCCTGGTCGGCCCGATCGCCGGCGTGGTGGCCGACCGGCTGGACCGTCGCTACACGATGGTGATCTGCGACCTGGCCCGGTTCGCGCTGTTCCTGTCCATCCCGCTGGTCGGCACCCTCACCTGGCTGTTCGTCGCGACTTTCCTCATCGAGGTCGCCAGCCTGGTCTGGATCCCGGCCAAGGAGGCGACGGTCCCGAACCTGGTCCCACGGGAGCGGCTCGAGTCGGCCAACCAGCTCAGCCTGTTCACGACGTACGGCTCGGCGCCGGTCGCCGCGGCCGTCTTCGCCGGCCTGGCCCTGCTGACGGGCATCCTCGACAACGCCCTGCCCGAGATCGCCGCCGTCGACCTCGCCCTGTACGTCAACGCGGCGACCTTCCTGGTCAGCGCGCTCACCATCCTGCGGCTGACCGCGATCCCGGCCCGCGAGCCGCTGCCCGAGGGCGAGACGCACCCGAGCGTCTGGCGCACCCTGATCGAGGGCTGGACGTACGTCGGTCGCACCCGGCTCGTCCGCGGCCTCGTGGTCGGGATGCTCGGTGCGTTCGCCGCCGGTGGCGCGGTGATCGGCCTGGCCCGCACCTTCGTCACCGACCTCGGCGGCGGCGACCCGGGCTACGGCCTGCTCTTCGGCACCGTGTTCCTCGGTCTGGCCGGCGGGATGTTCCTCGGCCCGCGGCTGCTGCCCGACTTCAGCCGCCGCCGCCTGTTCGGCCTGGCCATCTTCGGTGCCGGGCTGGCTCTCGCGCTGCTCGGGCTGATCCCGAACCTCGTCATCGCCGTCTTCGTCACGCTCGTGATCGGGGCGTTCGCCGGCGTGGCCTGGGTGACCGGCTACACGCTGCTGGGGCTCGAAGTGCCCGACGAGCTGCGCGGCCGGACCTTCGCGTTCGTCCAGACGATGGTGCGGGTCGTCCTGGTGCTGGTCCTCGCGGTGTCGCCGCTGCTCGCGGCCGCCTTCGGTCGGCACCAGGTCGAGATCACCGACGCGATGGCGCTGACCTACAACGGCGCGGCCTTCGTGTTCCTCCTCGCCGGGCTGCTCGCGGCCGGCCTCGGCATCGCCTCCTTCCGGCACATGGACGACCGCCGCGGTGTCCCGCTGACCCTCGACCTGGTGGCAGCCTTCAACAGCGAGCCGGTGGGGCTGCACGGCAGCGGTCCGCGGCGCGGCTTCTTCATCGCCCTCGAGGGTGGCGAGGGCGCCGGCAAGTCGACCCAGGCCCGGGCCTTGGCCGCCTGGCTGGAGTCCCTCGGCCACGACGTGCTGGTCACCTTCGAGCCGGGAGCTACCGAGGTCGGCCGTCGGCTGCGGTCGGTGCTGCTCGACCACCCCGAGCCAGTCCCCGGGTACGACGAGCCGCCGCCGCCGGCGTTGTCGCCACGCACCGAGGCGCTGCTGTTCGCCGCCGACCGGGCCGAGCACGTGGCCTCGGTCGTCCGGCCGGCGCTGGCGCTGGGCCACGTCGTGATCAGCGACCGCTACACCGACTCGTCGGTGGCCTACCAGGGCGCGGGTCGCGACCTGGCCGGCGCCGAGATCGGCCGGCTGTCCCGGTGGGCGACCGACGGCCTGCAGCCGCACCTCACCGTCCTGCTCGATCTGCCGGCGGCCGACGGGTTGGCCCGGGTGGTGGCACCGGACCGGCTGGAGTCCGAGCCGCTGGCGTTCCACGAGCGGGTCCGCGACCGCTTCCTCGAGCTGGCCCGCCGCGGCGGCGCCCGCTACCTCGTGGTCGACGGCACCCAGCCCGCCGCCCTGGTCACCGGCGCGATCCTGGCCCGGCTCGAGCCGGTGCTGCCGCCGAGCGCGCAGCAGCTGCGGGAGGCCGAGCTGGCCCGCGAGGCCGAGGAGCAGCGCCGGCGGATCGCCGAGGAGGTTCGCCGGCTGGAGGAGGCCCGAGCCCGGGCCGAGGCAGAGGACCTGGCCCGCAGGGAGGCCGCCGAGGCCGAGGTGCGGCTGGCGCAGGCGGCGGCCGAGGCCGCTGCGCTCGCCGAGCAGCAGCGGGTGCAGGAGGAGGCCGCTGCTGCGGAGCGGGCCAGGCTGGCTGCACTCTCCGAGGCCGAGGCGGCGCAGGCCCGGGAGGAGCACGCCCGGCTGCGCGCGCTGCACGCCGAGGAACGTCGACGCGAGAAGGAGGAGCACCGGCACGCCCGGGAGGCGGCGCACCGCCAGCGCGCGGCCTACGGCGGCGACGTCGCGGCCGACGACGACCCCGCCACTCGGCCGCTGAGCCTCACCGACGAGCTGTTCGGCATCGGCGACGAGGGCGACGACGACACGAGCACCGTCCAGATGCCCAGGGCCGAGCACGGGCGCGACGACCGGTGAGCGACCTGGCGCCGGGTGTCTGGGCCGACCTGGTCGGGCAGGAGCCCGCGGTCGCCGTCCTGCGCCGGGCCGCGGCCGCCGCCGAGGCCGGCCGCCGCGGCGAGCCCGGCACCGGCATGACGCACGCCTGGCTGCTGACCGGGCCCCCCGGCTCCGGCCGGTCGACCGCTGCTCGGGCCTTCGCCGCGGCGCTGCAGTGCCCGCGCGGCGGCTGCGGGGAGTGCCCCGCCTGCCACACCGTGCTGGCCGGCACCCACGCCGACGTCGAGGTGGTCAACACCCGCAGGCTCTCGATCGGCGTCGACGACGCCCGCGCCCTCGTCTCTCGAGCGGCCAGATACCCGGCCGGCGGCCGGTGGCAGGTCATGGTCGTGGAGGATGCCGACCGGCTCACCGACCAGGCCGGCAACGCCCTGCTCAGGGCGATCGAGGAGCCGACACCGCACACCGTCTGGCTGCTGTGCGCACCCGCCGTCGAAGACGTGCTGCCGACGATCCGCTCGCGCTGCCGTCACCTGTCGCTGCGCACCCCGCCGACCGAGGCGGTTGCCGAGGTGCTGGTCCGCCGGGACGGCGTCGACCCCGCCATGGCGGCGTTCGCGGCCCGCGCCGCCCAGGGTCACATCGGCCGGGCCCGCCGGCTCGCCACCGACGAGGACGCCCGGCTGCGCCGGCACGCCGTCCTGCGCCTGCCGTTGTCCCTCGGCGAGCTCAGCGGTGCGCTGCAGGCGGCCGGGGACCTGGTCGACGCCGCCACCGCCGAGGCCAACGAGCAGGCCGCGACGCTCGCGACCGCCGAGGCCGAGGAGATGCGCCGTGGTCTCGGGGTCGGACCAGGCGGGAGGCAGCCCGCCGGTGCCGCGGCGGCTCTCAAGGACCTGGAGAAGGAGCAGAAGGCCCGGGCCACCCGGACCAAGCGGGACGCCATCGACCGTGCGCTGGTCGACCTGGCCGGCTTCTACCGAGACGTGCTGGCGGTGCAGGCCGAGGCCGCCGTCGAGCTGGTCAACGACGAGATGCGGGACGCCGTCATCGGGGTCGCCCGGGCGAGCACTCCCGAGTCGACGCTGCGCCGGATCGACGCGATCCTGGCGGCCCGCACCGCGATCGGTGCCAACGTGGCACCGCTGCTCGCCGTCGAGGCGATGACCGTGGGACTGCGCCGCGGCTGACGGCTAGACCATCGGCGCGGCGTACCAGACCGTCCGCTTGGTCCACCGGCCCGGGCCGAGGCGCTTCCCGGAGCAGGTCACGAAGGCCAGCCTCGGCGGGCCTGTCTTGGTGTAGTAGCCGGGCAGGCCGACCGACGCGAGCACGGTGACGCGCTTGACCACCCGGTAGCAGAGCTTCAGGTACTTCCCGAACACCACGACCCGGTCGCCCTTGTGCAGCTTGGCCAGCATCCGGTTGCCCACGGCGCTGCCGTCCGGCCAGACGTGCGCGTTGAGCAGCACGTGACCGTGCGGGTCGCCGGGCTCGATGCCCTGCTTCAGGTCGTAGGCGAACATCTCCTTGCCGGCCGTGGTGAGCGGCGGGGCACCGGGGACGCGCCTCGAGACGCGGGGCGGCGTGACGACCTTGGCGCGCCGGGTGATGTGCGGCATCGTGATCGTCCGCGGGCGGAACGAGTGCGGGACGACGTTGCACGGCCTGGTGGTCGCCGTCGGCGACGCGGTCGCTGTCGTCGTACCGGCGGCCATCGCGTAGGCCCGGTTGGACTGCCCGGGATCCGCGGCCACGACCACCCAGCTGGTGACGGAGGCCACGGCTACCGCGAAGGCAACAGTTTTGATCGGTGTCACGTGCTGCTCCAGCGTCTACCGGGCGACCCCTGGTTGGTCGGACCAGCGACGGTACCCCGAGACGCCCGCAGACCGGGTGAAAATCGGATATCTGGCCGTCGCCCAGCGGCTCAGGCGAGCGGCACGATCTCCGGTGCCCCCAGCCGCGCCGTGTCGGCCGTCTGGTCGTCGGGCTGCTCCTGGGACAGCCGCTCGGCCTCGACCCGGGCCAGGTAGTGCTCGACCTCGCGATGGGTCTGCGCCTCGCTCCAGCCGAGCACCGGCGCCACCAGGCGGGCGGCCACCGGAGCGGCGGTGACGCCGCGGTCGAAGGTCTCGATCGAGATCCGGGTACGCCGTGTCAGAACGTCGTCGAGGTGGCGGGCGCCCTCGTGCGAGGCGGCGTACACCAGCTCGGCCCGCAGGTAGTCGTCCGCGCCCTCGACCGGCTCGCCCAGCGACGGGTCGGCGTCGACCAGCGCGAGCACCTCGTGCAGCAGCGAGCCATGCCGGTGCAGCAGGTGCTCGACCCGGGCGACGTGCAGACCGTGCCGGGTCGCGATCCGGTGCCGGGAGTTCCACAGCGCCGCGTAGCCCTCGGCCCCGACCAGGGGGATCCGGTCGGTCACGCAGTCGGGCACCTTGTCGTCCAGGCTGTGGCTGACCGCGTCCACCGCGTCCTTTGCCATCACCCGGTACGTCGTGTACTTGCCGCCGGCGACCACCACGAGGCCGGGCATCGGATGGGCGACCATGTGCTCGCGGGAGAGCTTCGAGGTCGACTCGGACTCGCCGGTCAGGAGCGGTCGCAACCCGGCGTACACCCCCTCGACGTCCTCGCGGGTGAGGGGTGTGACCAGCACCCGGTTCACGTGCTCGAGCAGGTAGTCGATGTCGGAGCGGGACGCGGCCGGGTGCGCCTTGCCGAGCGCCCAGTCGGTGTCGGTCGTGCCGATGATCCAGTGCCGGCCCCACGGGATGACGAACAGCACGCTCGTCTCGGTGCGCAGGATCAGCCCGGTGGCCGACTGGATCCGGTCCCGCGGCACGACCAGGTGCACACCCTTGGACGCCCGGACGTGGAACTGGCCGCGCTCGCCGGCCATCGCCTGGGTCATGTCCGTCCACACGCCGGTGGCGTTGACGACCTGCCGGGCCCGGACCTCGAGCTCGGTGTCGGACTCGAAGTCGCGGACCCGCACGCCGGTGACCCGCTCGCCCTCCCGCAGGAAACCGACCACCCGGGCCCGGCTGGCCACCAGCGCGCCGTAGGCCGCGGCCGTGCGCACCACCGCGGCGGTGTGCCGCGCGTCGTCCACCTGCGCGTCGTAGTACTGGATGGCACCGACCAGGGAGTCCTTGCGCAGGCCGGGCGACTGGCGCAGCGCGCCCTTCCGGGTGAGATGACGGTGGCGGGGGAGGCCCCGGGCGTTGCCGGACGAGATGCCCATCGTGTCGTAGAGCGCGACCCCGGCTCCGGCGTAGAGCCGTTCCCAGCCGCGGTGCTTGAGGGGGTAGAGGAACGGCACCGGGCGCACCAGGTGGGGGGCGAGCCGCTGGGCCAGCAGGCCGCGCTCGCGCAGCGCCTCCCGGACCAGCCCGAAGTCGAGCATCTCCAGGTAGCGCAGGCCGCCGTGCACCAGCTTGCTGGACCGGCTCGACGTGCCCGCGGCCCAGTCGCGGCCCTCGAACATCGCCACCGTGAGTCCGCGGGTCACCGCGTCCAGCGCGACGCCGGCCCCGACGACGCCGCCGCCGATCACCACGACGTCCAGCTCGTCGACCTGGGCCGCATCGAGCGCCGCCTGACGCTCGGCCGGCCCCAACGTGCTGGAGGCGGGGAAGGGCCCGGTGGCCGGGGTCTGGCGCATCTGGCTCCTCGCCGTGGTCCGGCGCCCATCGTAGGACGGATCGCATACCCTCTGTGGGGGCTCCTCCGGCGGGTCCGACGACTTCGAGGGGACCCGATGAGCGTGCGGCGCAGCGCCATGGCAGCGCTGCTGGCAGCCGGTCTGCTCGTCCTCGCCGCCTGCGCGAGCGGTTCCGGCCACGCCGGGCCGGACCCGTCGACAACCGGCGCGTCGGTGTCGGCGAAGTCCAGCGACACGACCGTTCCGCCGGCACCGAACCTGGCCAGGTTCTACCGCCAGCAGCTCGACTGGCACGGCTGCGGCGACGGTTTCCAGTGCACCCGGCTGCTCGTCCCGATCGACTACGCGCACCCCCGGGCCGGCACCCTGAAGATCGCCGTCAACCGGCTGCGCGCCTCCGGCGCCCGTCGCGGCTCGTTGCTGGTCAACCCGGGCGGGCCCGGCGCCTCCGGGCTCGACTACGCGCGGGCGGCGACCTCGATCGTCTCCAAGGCGGTCCGCCAGCGCTACGACGTCGTCGGCTTCGACCCGCGCGGCGTCGGCGCCAGCCGCCCTCTGCACTGCCTCACCGACCGGCAGCTCGACCGGTTCCTTGCGTACGACGGCACGCCGGACACACCGGCCGAGGAGCTCGGCCTGCAGCATCAGGGTGAGCTCCTGGGCGCCGGCTGCAAGGCCGACGACCCCAAGTTGGTGGCCCACATCGGCACCCGGGACGCGGCCCGCGACCTGGACGTGCTCCGGGCCGCGCTGGGTGACCGCCGGCTCACTTACCTGGGGAAGAGCTACGGCACCTACCTCGGAGCGACCTATGCGGGGCTGTTCCCCCGGCGGGTGGGTCACCTGGTGCTCGACGGGCCGATCGACCCGGCGTCGTCCAACCTCGACGTGGCCCGAGGACAGGGCATCGGGTTCCAGCGGGCGTTGGACGCCTTCCTGGACGACTGCCTGCGCCGGTCGTCCTGCCCGCTCTCCGGCGACCGCGCTGCGGCCGAGGCCCAGCTCTCCGACTTCGTGCAGTCAGTGGACAGCCACCCGCTGCCCGGTGTGAACGGCCGCCAGCTGACCCAGTCGCTAGCCATGCTCGGCATTGCGGTCGCGATGTACGACGAGGGCAACTGGTCGTTCCTGCGCAGCGCGCTGCTCCAGGCAATGCGTGGCGACGGCGACGGCCGGGGCCTGATGCTGCTGGCCGACTACTACACCGACCGCGGCCCAGGCGGGACGTACACGAGCAACGCCAACGAGGTGATCTACGCGGTCAACTGCGTCGACCGGCCGCAGGACGGCGACATCGCGTCGACCCGCGCGGACGCTCTCGCGACGGCCAAGGTCGCACCGCTGTTCGGCCCCTACATCGTGTGGAGCAACCTTCCTTGCACCACCTGGCCGGCCCCGGCGGAGGGCAAGCCGCGGGCGATCGCCGCCGCCGGTTCGCGGCCGATCCTGGTGGTAGGCACGACCCGTGACCCCGCCACGCCCTACGAGTGGGCGCAGGCGCTGGCGAAGGAGCTGGACGCGGGGCACCTGCTGACTTACGTGGGCGACGGCCACACGGCGTACCGGCGGGGAAGCACCTGCATCGACCGGAACGTCGACGCCTACCTGCTGCGCGGCGACCTGCCGGCTGCGGGCACCCGGTGCCACTGAGCCGGGCCGGCGCGATGCCCTAGACTTCTCGACCGTGCCGGGACCTGTCCGGGCACCCGCCGCCTTAGCTCAGTCGGCTAGAGCGACGCACTCGTAATGCGTAGGTCATCGGTTCGACTCCGATAGGCGGCTCTGGTGACGGGGCCCCCGACCTGGTGATTCTCCGGGTCGGGGGCCTTGTGCTGACGGTCGGTTAGTTGATCTCCCGGCGCACGGTCCGGAGGAGGCCCGCGGCCAGTGGTATCGCCACCCAGAGGATCACCGACACGAGGATCTGTGACGTGTGACCGGACCACTCAGCGTTGAGCAGCCAGCTGAATGCGGTCGAGTAGTCGAGCCATTCGGCCACCAGCTGCGATGCCCGGCCGAGCAAGGCGAACCCGATGGGTAGCACGAAGGACGCGACGATCGCGGCGGCCGAGTTGTGCACCAGTGCCCCGAGCGCCACGCCGGTCATGACGTTGAGGATGACGTAGAGCAGGAAGGCGGCCAGCAGGCCGGCGTCGAGGTTCGGGTCCAGTGTCCGGCCGGAGGCGACGGCCACGCCGATGCCTGCGGCCGTGACGAGCCCGCCGAACACGGCTGCGCCGGCACCCAGCATCAGTGAGACGGTGATCTTGGCTCTGATGATCCGCATTCGCCGCGGTTCCTGGGTGAAGGTGGCGAGGGCGGTGTGCTGGCTCCATTCGCTGGTCAGCGTCAGGATCGACACGACCGGCAGGAGGATGCTCAGGGCAACAGCGGCGAAACCGAGGTAGCTCGTGTAGGACTGCTCGATGCTCGAGGGGGACAAGATCGGCGCCAGCATCAAGCCGACCGTGCTTGCCGCAACCGCGATCAGGAGCCAATGGGCCGCGCGGGTGTCGGTTGCCTTACCCCACTCGACGCGCACCAGGCGACCGAACGGGATGCCGGGGAAGGTGGCCCTCGGTGCCTCTGCGACGGGGGTGCGGACGGGATGCATCATCGTGGTGCTGGTCATGCTGCTGCCTCCTGCGGCTGTGCCGTCTTCGCGGCGGTGAGTGAGAAGAAGAGCTGCTCGCGCCCGCCGGAGTCGGACTGGCGCAGCTCGGTGAGCAGCACCTGCTGCTCGAGCGCGACGCGCGCGACCATCTCGGGAGTGACCCGACCACCTTGTACGTCCACGGTGAAGGTCTGATCTGGACCCGGCTGGTAGTCGATCCGGGCCGCGCGCAGCGCGCGTGCCAGGTTCGCCGGGTCGGGCGTGCGCAGCAGCAGGCTGGAGCTGGCGAGCAGCTCGGTCAGCCGGCCGGAGGCGACGACCTCTCCCTGGGAGATCACGACGAGGTGGTCGACGGTGGCCTGCACCTCGTGCAGCAGGTGGCTGGACAGCAGCACTGTCCCACCGCGGTCAGCGAAGTCGCGGAGTAGTCCACGCATCCAGGCGATGCCCTCGGGGTCCAGTCCGTTTGCCGGCTCGTCGAGGATCAGCACCTGTGGCTCACCGACGAGCGTCTGCGCGATCCCGAGCCGCTGCCGCATGCCGAGGGAATAGCCGCCGACCCGCCGATCGGCGGCGTCGGACAGTCCGACGCGATCCAACAACTCGTCCACTCGAGCTGTCGGAACTCCTGCCATCCGTGCGGCGATCATCAGGGTCGCGCGCCCGGTTCGTCCCGCGTGCATGGCGGAGGGATCGAGCAACGTTCCGACCACCCGGGTCGGATTCGGCAGGTCGACGAACGGGTGTCCGTCGACGGTCGCAGTTCCGTGATCGGGTCGGGCGAGCCCGACGATCATCTTCAGGGTCGTTGACTTGCCCGCGCCGTTGGGCCCGAGGAAGCCGGTGATGGTGCCTGGTTCGCAGTGCAGTGACACGTCACTGACGACCCGGGCGTTGCCGTAGCTCTTCGTGAGAGCGGTTGCTGTG
>JAVEDA010000029.1 GCA_030841195.1 Actinomycetota bacterium
CCGAGCGGCATCAGCAGGGCCGCGCCGGCACCCTGCACCGCGCGGGCGGCGATCAGCGTCTCGACGTTCGGCGCCAGCGCGCAGCCGGCCGAGGCGGCGGCGAACAGCAGCAGCCCGCCGGCGAACAGGCGCCGACGGCCGAACCGGTCGCCGAGAGCCGCCGCGGTGATGAGCAGCACGGCAAAGGTCAGGTTGTAGGCGTTCACCACCCACTCCAGCTGCTGCACCGAGGCGCCGAGGTCGGCGCGCAGGGTGGTGAGCGCGGTCGACACGACCAGGGTGTCGAGGGCCGCCATCAGCGAGCCGATGCCGGTGAGGGCGACCACCCAGCGAGTGGTCGTTCGGGTCGAGTCCACGAGAGTCTCCAGGCGGTACGCCGGGCAGAGTTGCTCCGGTCACTAGTACCGATCCGGGCCGGGCCCTCGATTCATCGCCCGCCCCTCCATCGAGTGGCGCGACCTTGTGGTTCAGCCCGGCGTGTCGCCACCAGGTCGCGCCACTCGATGCAAAGGGTGGCGGGTCACCCGCGAGTGAGCAGCGGGCAGCTGGTGGCCGCCTCGGCGTAGCCCAGGATCAGCGCCTCGGCCTGTGCGGCGTCGATGCCGGAGTCGACCAGCACCACGTAGTAGCCGTAGCCGTCCTCGAGCGCGACCTGGTTGCGCCCGTTGTCGCGCGGCGCCGCGGTCTGGGTGATGTGGCCGGCAGCGCTGCCGGCGACCAGGATGGAGTGGTAGATCGCGACCTGCCGGGCGAAGTACTCCCGGCTGATCCGGCCGTAGCCCGGCCGGCGGGTGCCTTGCCCGTCGAACTCGTACAGCAACCGCACCAGCTCGTCGTCCGGACCGGTGGGGAGGCCGGCTCGCACGGCTGCCCGCAGCTGGTCGCGCGGGTCCGGGATGCTGTCGATGAGCTCCTCGCGCTGGCGGCAGAACCGCTCGCCGGCCTGGCTGTGGGTCTCGACCAGCAGCGAGTCGAGCTCGCCGTAGTAGTAGAGGACCGCCCCCGGCGTCAGGCCGGCCTCGTCCGCGACGTCGCGCAGCCGCACCGAGGCGGCGCCCTTGCGGAGCACCGCACGCTCCGTGGCCGCGATCAGCTGACCGCGCCGGCGGTCCTGGTCCTTGGGTCGCGCCATGACCGGATTGTTTCACCGTGTCCGCATGCTGTCCCGCAGATCTCGCCGGAACCCTTGACTTCTGCCCGTCACATTCCTTGAATGGACCGTCAAAGAACCCCCTCCCGGGAGGACAGCCATGACGGTCAGCCAGCGCGCGGGCGGCGCCCGCCCGGCTCAGGAGCCGGTCGACAAGGGGCTGCGCGGGTCCGCGATCGGCCTGCTCGCCAGCGTGGTGATCGGACTGGCGGCGACTGCACCGGCGTACAGCATCACCGCGACGCTCGGGTTCGTCGTGATCGCGGTCGGGCTGCACGCCCCGGCGGTGCTCTTCCTCGCCTTCTTCCCGATGATGGCGATCGCGGTGGCCTTCTCCCAGCTCAACCGGGACGACCCCGACTGCGGGACCACGTTCACCTGGGGCACCCGCACCTTCGGCCCGTGGGTGGGCTGGATGGGTGGCTGGGGCATGACGTTCGCCGCGGTGATCGCGATGGCGTACCTCGCGGGCATCGCGGGGCAGTACTTCTTCCTGTTCTTCGGCGCCGACGACCTCGCCGCGAGCCAGGGTTGGGTAGCAGTGGTCGGCGCCGCGATCGTCGCGCTGATGACACTGGTGTGCTACCGCGGCATCCGCATCTCGGCGAAGCTCCAGTTCGTGCTGTTCGGCATCGAGGCCGTGATGCTGGTGCTGTTCTCGGTGGTCGCGCTGGTGAAGGTCTACACCGGCAACGCACCAGCCGGATCGACGCACCCGACGATGACCTGGCTCAACCCGTTCCAGACCGGCGGGTTCAGCGCGTTCACCGCGGGGCTGCTGCTGGCACTGTTCATCTACTGGGGGTGGGACTCCTCGGTGAGCATCAACGAGGAGACGACCGACCGGCACGTGAACCCAGGTCGGGCCGCCGTGATCGCGACGGTCGCGCTGCTCGTGCTCTACCTGCTGACGACGACCGCTGCGCAGGCGTACGGCGGTGGTGGTAGCAAAGGCCTCGGACTGGCGAACCCGGACACGGCAACCGACGTGCTCGCGACGCTCGGTGCGTCGGCGCTCGGGTCGACGCTGAACAAGCTGCTGATCCTGGCCACCTTCAGCTCGGCCATCGGAGCGTTGCAGACCGGCATCCTGCCGGCGGCGCGGACGACCCTGGCGATGTCCACCTACAAGGCGCTGCCGAGCGCCTTCGGCCGGATGAGCACGCGGTTCCAGTCGCCGAGCGTCTCGACGCTGTTCATCGGCGGCTCGACCGCGGTCTTGTTCGTCATCGGCAACTTCATCGCCGGCGGGCGGGTGCAGTGGGACAGCATCGCGGCGATCGGGTTGCTGATCGCCTTCTACTACGGCCTGGTCGGCTACACCGCGGTCTGGTACTTCCGGCACGACCTGCGCAACAGCACCCGCGACCTGCTGCTCAAGGGACTGATCCCGCTCGCCGGGGCTTTGGTGCTGACGTTCGCGTTCGTCAAGAGCGCCTGGGAGATGCGCAAGGCCGACTACGGATACACGTCGTTCCACGGTGTCGGCGGCGTGTTCCTGCTCGGGATCGGGACGCTCGTCGTCGGGGCGGCAGTGATGCTTGCCTACGCCGCTGCGCGGCCGGCGTTCTTCCGCGGGGAGCACGGGCCGGGTGAGGTCCCGCCAGCCGAGCTGCGCACCGATGTTGCGGCACCTGGGACGATCGCCTGATGCGCACTCTTGCGATCGCCGCAGTCCAGACCAGCCCGCAGTCGGGTGACGTCGCGGCCACCTGGAAGAAGTTCGTCGACCAGGTGCGGGGCATCCGGGCCACCTTCCCCGACGTACAGCTCGTGGTGTTCCCCGAGCTCTACCTCGCGGCGGTCGACCAGCTGCTCGAGGAGACCCACGACTACGCCGAACAGGTCGCGGTCACCGTGCCCGGCGACCTGACCGACCAGCTCGGCGACCTCGCGCGCGAGACCGGACTGTGGCTGGTGCCGGGAACCGTCTACGAGCGTGGCGTCGACGGGCTCGTCTACAACACGGCCCTCGTCGTGAACCCGGCCGGCGAGCTGGTCACGACGTACCGCAAGTGCTTCCCGTGGCAGCCGTTCGAGAGCACCGCGCCGGGGCGCGACCTGGTGGTCTTCGACGTGCCGGACGTCGGCCGGCTGGGGCTCGCGATCTGTTATGACAGCGCGTTTCCCGAGGTGTACCGGCAGCTCGCGTGGTTCGGCGCCGAGCTGATCCTGCAGCCGACCCTGACGGCCACTCGCGACCGTGACCTCGAGCTGGTGCTGGCGCGGGCCCACGCGATCCTCAACCAGGTGTACGTCGTGAGCGTGAACGCCTCTGGGCCGCACGGTCTCGGCCAGTCGCTCGTGGTCGACCCCGAGGGGCTGGTGCGTCAGCAGGCCGGCGGCAACGACGAGGTCATCGTCGACGTGCTGGACCTGGACGCGGTGACCAGGGTGCACCGCTACGGCACCTTCGGGCTGAACCGGATGTGGGACCAGATGGACACCCACGGCCCGAGCCTCAACCTGCCGATGTACGGCGGTCCCTATCGCCCGAGGCCGACCGCCTGACCAAGATCCCCAAAGTTGCATGATCAATCCGCAGTTGATCATGCACCTTTGGGGATCTTGTGGGTCACGGGGTGCTGGTCGTGGCCACCGGGCCGCTCGTGCTGGGGACGGGTGTGCCGGTCACGGAGGGCGAGCCGGACGGCGTGACAGTCGGCGACGGTGACGGTGACGGCGTCGTGCTGGTGACGGTCGGCGTCGGTGTCTTGGCCGGCTTCTTGGTGTGTGTCGGGGACGGTGTCGGGCTCGGCGTGGTCGTCTGCGCAGGGATGACGATGACCCGCGGCGGAGGCGGCGGCCGGACCAGCAGGTAGACGACGAGGGTCACGACGAAGAACGCCGCCAGCGCCCAGGTGGTCGGCCGGATCCGCCGCAGCGCGTTCACGACTGGCCGCTCGGCTCGTCGGTGTTCAGCGACGGCGCCACGATGATGCCCTCGATGCGCAGCGCGTCGGCGATCCGGGCCCGCATCATCCGGCCGACAGCAAACTGCTTGCCCGGCAAGGTCCGGGCCACGATCCGGATGCTGAGCGTGCCGACCTCGATGCTCTCCACACCCATCACGGTCGGGGCGTCGAGCAGAAGGGGCCGCAGTTCGTCGTCCGCGTACGCCGCGGTGCCGACCTCTTGCAGGATCGCCGTCACGGCGCTGACGTCTGCGGAGCTGGGCACCGGCACGTCGATCACGGCGCGGGCCCAGTCGCGCGACAGGTTGGTCGCCTGCACGATCTGCCCGTTGGGCGTGATGACGACCTCACCGTTCACTGTGCGCAGCTGGGTGACCCGCAGGGTGACGTCCTCGACGGTGCCTTGCACCGGCGTACCGGTGCCGGGGATCGAGAGCCGGACCACGTCGCCGTACCCGTACTGGCGCTCGGTGATGACGAAGAAGCCGGAAAGCACGTCCTGGACCAGGCGCTGCGCTCCGAACCCCAGTGCGACTCCGATGACCGCGGCCGGTCCCACCAGCCCGCTCATCGGCACACCCAGCCGCTGCGCCACCAGGATGCCCGCGACGACGTAGATCGCGACCACGATGGTCCAGCTGACGACCTGGGTCA
>JAVEDA010000055.1 GCA_030841195.1 Actinomycetota bacterium
AGCAGCTCGCCGGCCGCGACGTCCTCGCCGATCGACCGGACGTGCGTCCACGGCGCGGTGGCAGCCCGCAGCTCGGCCCCGCCGGAAGGGGTGCGGTGCACGTCCTCGCGCATGACCACGGCGTCCCGGCCCGGCGGCATCGGGTCGCCGGTGTCGACGACCTCGAAGTCGCCGGCCGCCAGCAGCAGTGGCCGGCTCTCGGTCGCGCCGAAGGTGTCGACCGCGCGCACCGCGATGCCGTCCATCGCTGCAGCGTCGTAGTCGGGCGACGACCGGCGGGCCCAGACCGGGGCCGCCGTGACCAGGCCGAGCGCCTCCTCGATGCCGACCGTGACCGCCGGGAGCCGCGCCGGGCAGCCGGCTGCCGTCATGGCCCGCTGCCAGGCCGCTGTCGCCGCCGCAGCCGGGACGTCGCTGACGAACGGGCTGCCGCTCATCGGTACAGCGTGACGTCGACAGCGGTGCCCGCGGGAAGCCCGGTGGCCTCCTCGGGCACCACCAGCCAGCCGTCGGCCGACGTCAGCACCGACAACAGCGCCGAGGCACCGAACAACGGGCTGGCCACCGGACCGTCCGCCGAGGTGGTCACCCGGGCCTGCACGACGTCCAGCCGCCCGGTCTGGGACGGCACCTGCCGGTCCAGCCGGGCCCGCACGGTCGGCTCCGGCGGGGCGACGGTGGTGCCCCCTACCCGCCGTACGACGGGGAGCCCGACCAGGCGGAACACGACCAGAGCCGACAGGGGGTTGCCCGGCAGTCCGATCACGGGGACCCCGCCGCAGTCGGCCAGCAGGGTCGGCTTGCCCGGTCGCACGGCCAGCCCGTGGCACAGGATCCCCGGTGCACCCAGCCGGGCCACCACGCCGGCGGTCTCGTCCCGGGCGCCCACCGACGACCCGGCCGAGACCACCACGACGTCGCAGCGCTCGAGCGCGTCGCGCAGCACCCGCTCCAGCGCGTCGGCGTCGTCGCCGACGATGCCCAGCGGCACCGGCTCGCCCCCGGCCCCGGTGACCAGTCCGGCCAGCGCCGCGGCGGTCGCGTCGCGCACCTGACCGGGGGTGAGCCGGACCGTCTCCGGAGGCACCACCTCGTCACCGGTCGACACGATGCCCACCCGCGGGCGGCGGTGCACCGACACCTCGACCACGCCGGCGGCCGCGAGCATCCCGAGGTCCTGCGCCCGCAGCGGCCGCCCGGCGGGGGCGATGTGCGCGCCGGCGGCCACGTCCTCGTCGGCGCGCACCGTGCCGTCGCCGGGTGCGGCCGGCCGCACCACCTCCACCGACCCGGGCATCGTGACCTGGGTGTGCTCCACCATCACCACCGCGTCGGCACCGTCCGGCAGCACCCCACCTGTCGGCACCGCGACCGCGGCGCCGGGTTGCACCGGCACCTCGGCGGGGCGACCCATCGCGACCGACCCCGCCACGTCCAGGTAGGCGGGCAGGCCCTCGGACGCGCCGAAGGTGTCGGCCGCCCGAACTGCGAAGCCGTCGACGGTCGACCGGGCGAAGCCCGGCAGCGCCGCGGCGGCGGTGACCGGCGCGGCCGGGGTGCGACCCAGCGCGTCGGCCAGCGGCACCCGCTCGACCGGTGTGGTCCGCGGCGAGGCGAGCAGTGCGAGGGCCGCGCCGACGGTCGTCGTCGTGAAGAACTCGCGGCCGTTACCGCTGGGTGGGTGCGTCATGGACGTCAGTCCCGCGGCTGCGGGCGCGCGGCGGGCCCGCCGCGCTGGAGGCCCAGGACGCTCGCCACCGGTCCCAGCGCCACCTGCCCGAGACCGCAGATCGACGTGGTGCGCAGGGTCCGCTCGAGCTCCAGCACCCGGGCCTCGCCCTGGTCGTCCAGTCCACCGGCGGCCATCGACTCGGTGAGCAGGGCGTGCGCCTTGGTCGAGCCGACCCGGCAGGGCACGCATTTGCCGCACGACTCGTCCCGGAAGAACCGCAGCGTGTTGGTCGCGGCCGCGAGCAGGTCGGTGCCCTCCGCCATCGCCACCAGCGCACCGGAGCCGAGCATCGAGCCGGCCGCGGCGAGCGTGTCGAAGTCCAACCGGGCGTCCAGGTCGTCCGGGCCGAGGAAGTTCGAGGACGCGCCACCGGGCTGCACGGCGGCCAGCCGCTGACCGCCGAGCACCCCGCCGGCGAGGTCCAGCAGCGCCCGCACTGTGGTCCCCATGGGCACGCAGTAGACGCCCGCGCGCTCGACGTGCCCGGACTCGGCGAAGAACTTCAGCCCCACCGAGTCACCGATGCCCTGGTCCTGCCACCACTGCGCGCCGCGGGTGAGGATGGCTGGCACGTCGGCCAGCGTCTCGACCGAGTTGATCAGCGTCGGCTTGCCCCACAGTCCGTGCACGCCGGGGAACGGCGGCTTGTTCCGGGGCTCGCCGCGGTGGCCCTCCATGCACTCGAGCAGTGCCGTCTCCTCGCCGAGGATGTAGCCGCCGGGCGAGACGAACACCTCCACCGAGAGCCGTCGTCCGGTGCCGAGCACGTCGGCCCCGAGCAGCCCCTCGTCCTGCAGCCGGTCCAGCTCGGCCCGCAGCACGTCGGTCTCCGGCCCGTACTCGTGCCGGACGAAGACCCAGCCCTCCTCGGCGCCGACCACGACCATGCCGACCAGCAGGCCCTCGAGCACCAGGTGCGGCTGGTCGGCCAGGATCTGCCGGTCCTTGAAGGTGCCGGGCTCGGACTCGTCGGCGTTGCACACGGCGTACGCCGGTGCAGCCGTCTGTGCGGCGACCAGCGACCACTTCTTCCCGGTCGGGAAGCCGGCACCGCCCATCCCCCGCAGCCCCGAGGCCGTGAGGGTCTCGACCACCTCGTCGGCCTGCCGGCGGCCCGCGAGCAGGTCGCGCAGCATCTGGTAGCGCGGTGCGCCCTCGTCGTAGGGGTCGTTGGGCCAGCGCTGCGGCTGCGGCCGGTCGAGCTCGTGGGCCTGGCCGGCTCTCGCGGTCTCGACCAGGTCGGCGGCGGTCGCGGTCCTACTCGGCCGGTCGTCGACCGCGGCGGCCGGTGCGACCTCGCAGCGACCCAGGCAGGACACCTCGCGGACCTCGACGTCCGGGTCGTCGTCGTAGCGCTCGTGCAGCCGGGCGTTGGCAGCGTCACCGTCGCGCAGCCAGCAGGACAGGTCGTGGCACAGGTGCAGCGACACCCGCGGCGGCGGCTCGGTGCGGAAGTGCGGGTAGAACGAGACCAGCCCCTGGATCTCGTAGAGGGGCCGCCGGGTGTCGGTCGCGAGCGCTGCCAGCTCCTCCCGGGGCA
>JAVEDA010000087.1 GCA_030841195.1 Actinomycetota bacterium
GACGAGAGCGCAACCACGATCAAGCGGACACTGGCCGGGTGACCGGAGGATCGCAGCCATGACCTCGACGGCGGCGGACACCTTCGCCCGGTTCGTGGCCGTCCTCGCCGACACGATGGACGACCACGACACCGATGGTGAGGCGCTGGCGTCGCGGGTGCACCTGTCCCGGTTCCACTGCGACCGGCTCGTGTCTGCCGCGGCGGGTGAGCCACCCGCGGCGTTGCGTCGACGGATCCTGCTCGAGCGAGCGGCGTACCAGCTGATCACCACCGACCACGACATCCTGCGGGTCGCGGTGGAGGCCGGCTACGCCAGCAACGAGGCGTTCACCCGCGCGTTCCGGCGGGCCTTCGGGCTGGCGCCGTCGCGGTGGCGCGCCCGGCCGACGACGTTCCGGCTGCCCGCCCCGAGCCAGGTGCACTTCAACCCGCCCGGGGGCCTGCGCGTCCCCGCCCACAGGAAGGTGACTGCGATGGACCTGCTCACCCGGATGGTCGAGCACCACGTCTGGCTGGTCGGCGAGCTCGTCGACAGGTGCGGCCAGCTCTCCCCGGACCAGCTCACGGCCCGGGTCGAGATCTCGGTGGACGGCATCGACGACGAGCCCACCGTCCTGTCGCTGCTGGCGCGCCTCGTCGGCCAGATGGCCATGTGGGATGCCGCGACCCACGACCGCCCGTACGACATCGGGGTCGAGCGGTCCGAGACCCTCGAGGACGTCCGGACCAAGCTCGCCGTCGTCGGGCCGGCCTTCCTCGACCAGGTGCGCGCCATCGTGGCGGAGGGGCGGCTCGACGAGACGTTCGTCGATGCCCTCTGCGACCCGCCGGAGATCTTCACGTACGGCGGGATGATCGCCCACGTGCTCACGTTCGGCGCGCACCGCCGGGTGCTGGTCTGCGGCGCCCTCACGGACGCCGGCATCCAGGACCTTGGCGCCGGTGACCCGATGACCTGGGTGGCTCAGCCCGCCTGACGACTTGCCCCGGCCGGTTACCGTCGAGGGCATGACAGATCGCTATGACGTCGTCGTCCTGGGAGCCGGTCCGGGGGGCTATGTCGCGGCCGTCCGTGCCGCGCAGCTCGGCAAGCGGGTCGCCGTCGTGGAGAAGAAGTACTGGGGCGGCGTCTGCCTCAACGTGGGGTGCATCCCGTCGAAGGCGCTGCTGCGAAACGCGGAGCTCGCGCACCTGGTGACGCACGAGGCAGAGACGTTCGGCATCAAGATCGACGGGTCGGTCACGGTCGACTACGAGGCCGCGTACTCGCGCAGCCGGAAGGTCGCTGACGGCCGGGTCAAGGGCGTCCACTTCCTGATGAAGAAGAACGGCATCGACGAGGTCGACGGCTGGGGTGAGTTCACCGACGCCCACACGCTCGTGGTGACCGCGGACGACGGCTCGACCCGCACCCTCGGCTTCGAGCACTGCATCGTGGCCACCGGCGCCACCACTCGGCTGCTCCCGGGGACCAGTCTCAGCGAACGGGTCGTGACCTACGAGGAGCAGATCCTCAGCGACTCGCTGCCAGGCAGCATCCTGATCGCGGGGGCGGGGGCGATCGGCATCGAGTTTGCCTACATCCTCAACAGCTACGGCGTCGAGGTGACCGTGGTGGAGTTCCTCGACCGGGTGCTCCCGCTCGAGGACGAAGAGGTCTCGGCCGAGCTCGCCCGACGCTACAAGCGGGCCGGCATCACCGTGCTGACCGGTACGCGGGTCGAGTCGATCGACGACTCCGGGGAGATGGTCACGGTCACCGTGAGCAAGGACGGCGCCGCGCCGCAGACGCTGCAGGTCGACAAGGTGCTCCAGGCGATCGGCTTCGCCCCGCGGGTGGAGGGCTACGGGCTGGACACGACCGGCGTAGGGCTCACCGACCGTGGCGCGATCGCCATCGACGGCTTCATGCGCACCAACGTCGAGAGCATCTACGCGATCGGTGACGTGACCGGCAAGCTGCTGCTCGCGCACGTAGCCGAGGCGATGGGAATCATCGCGGCCGAGACCATCGCGGGTGCCGAGACGATGGAGCTCGACTACGTGATGATGCCGCGAGCCACGTACTGCCAGCCGCAGGTGGCGAGCTTCGGCTGGACCGAGACGCAGGCCCGCGAGCAGGGGCACGACCTGCGGGTCGCGAAGTTCCCCTTCATGGCCAACGGCAAGGCGCACGGGCTGGGCGACACCGCCGGCTTCGTCAAGCTGATCAGCGACGCGCGCTACGGCGAGCTGCTGGGCGCCCACCTGATCGGACCGGACGTCACCGAGCTGCTGCCCGAGCTGACCCTGGCCCAGATGTGGGACCTGACCTCCAAGGAGCTGGCCCGCAACGTGCACGCCCACCCGACATTGAGCGAGGCGGTCAAGGAGGCGCTGCACGGCCTCGAGGGTCACATGATCAACATGTGACCCTCGGTCGGCACTTAGCGAGGCGTGCGGTCAGGGCAGGGTGACGTAGGCGCTGAGGAACGCCCGGGCGGACACCGTGTCCATCCGGTAGTCCACGTTGGTCGACCGGCAGACCGAGTCGCCGGTGATCGTGGTCGCAGCCACGATGTCGGTCGAGCCGAGGAAGTTGGGGCCGCCCGAGTCGCCGTAGCAGGTCCCGCCGTCGCCCTTGGCCGGGTTCATCGAGATCCGCAGCCAGGACGCGTTGATCGAGTTGAGGGTGCCGGTCGCGACGCCGCGGACGTCGTTGTAGAGGTACTGGTGGCCCCCCGGGGAGTTTGTGACCTCGTAGGCGCCGTAGCCGACCGAGGTGAACAGCTGGGTCGACGGCAGCTTCGACAGCGATCCGGCCGCCGGCAGTCTGGCCGGGGTGATGCCCTTGACCGCCTTGTCCAGCACCACCACGGCGACGTCGTGCGGGTCGCTTGTCGGCCCGGGGTAGGCAGCGTCGGCGTGGAACGTGCCCGAGTAGGTCGTGTCCCCGTCCTTGTACGCCGAGGAGAAGGTCACGCGCACCCGTCCGGTGCCGCCCTCGTCGCAGTGCGCGGCCGTCAGGAACACGGTCGGGCTGATCAACGTGCCCGAGCAGTAGATCCAGGTGCCGTCGGAGTACGCCTGGTCGGCGACGAGGCCGCCGACGTTCGGGTGCGCGTTCCCGTCCGGGGACCCGTCGGTGATCGCACCAGCCGGTGCGGCGATCACCAGCCCAAGAGTGGCGAGAGCGGCCAGGGCGAGGACGAGACGACGCATGCTCACGATCTCCTTCGGTCGGACCCAAGATCGCCACGGTAGGTCAGCGAACCGGACCTGTCACCACCAGCCCCCCGGCCGGACGAGCCGTGTCACCGTGCGTGCTCAGTCGGTGACGACCGCACCCTGCGCCTCGGCGATCAGCAGCGCCAGCGTCGTGTCGACCTTGGCGCCCTTCCACTCCAGCCCGCGCAGCGCGACGTCGCTGAGATCGGCGCCGACCAGGTCGGCCCCGTCCAGCGTGACGTTGCGCAGGACGGCCCGGGTCAGGTCCGCGTCGCGGAGCACGGTGCCCCGCAGGTCGGCTTCGGCCAGGTCGGCCTCCACCAGCCGTACGCCGGTCAGGTCCAGTCCGGACAGGTCGGCCCCGCGCAGGTTCACGTACGACCAGTTGCCGCCCTCGACGGTCATCGGCCGCAGCTTGGCCCCCGAGAAGGTCGACCCGACCAGCTTGCAGCCGAGCAGGGTCGCCGCGAAGAACGAGGTGCGGGTGAACCGGCAGCCGGTGAACGACGTGCCCTCGTGACTGGACGCGTTGAGCTGCCCGCCGCGGAACTCGCAGTCCTCGAACCGGGCACCACGCGTGGTCACCTCGGTCAGGTCGGCGTCGACGAACTCGCAGCCCACGAAGACGCTCGCGCCCAGCTCCTCGGCGTACCAGTCCACCCGGGCGAAGCGCTCCCCCTCGGCGGTCCGCTCGGCCACCTCAGCCGGCCCGCTCGTCGACGATCCGCCGCATCTTGCCGACCGACCGCTCGATGCCGTCCGGCTCGACCACCTCGACGTCGACGGTCACGCCGATGGACGCCTTGACCATGCCGGCGAGCGTCGCGCCGGCGCGCTCACCCTCGCCAGCCGATGCCTGCGGCCGGCGCTCGACCCGCACCGTCATCGAGTCGAGCCGTCCGGCGCGGCGCAGCACGCACTGGAAGTGCGGCGACAGCTCGGGGGTGCGCAGGATCAGCTCTTCGACCTGGGTGGGGAACAGGTTCACGCCGCGCAGGATGATCATGTCATCGGAGCGGCCGGTGACCTTCTCCATCCGGCGCATCGGCCGGGCGGTGCCGGGCAGCAGCCGGGTCAGGTCGCGGGTGCGGTAACGCACCACCGGTGTCGCCTGCTTGCTGAGAGAGGTGAAGACCAGCTCGCCCTTCTCGCCGTCGGGCAGCACCTCGTCGGTCAGCGGGTCGACCACCTCGGGGTAGAAGTGGTCCTCCCAGACGTGCAGGCCGTCCTTGGTCTCGACGCACTCCTGCGCGACGCCCGGCCCCATCACCTCGGACAGCCCGTAGATGTCGACGGCGTGCATGTCCAGCCGGCCCTCGAGCTCGCGGCGCATGTCGTCGGTCCACGGCTCGGCGCCGAAGATGCCGACCTTCAACGACGTACGCCGGGGATCGACGCCCTGGCGCTCCATCTCGTCGACGACCGCCAGCATGTACGACGGCGTCACCATGATCACGTCCGGCTCGAAGTCCTTGATGAGCAGCACCTGCCGCTCGGTCATGCCGCCGGAAACCGGGATCACGGTGCAGCCCAGCGCCTCCGCGCCGTAGTGCGCACCGAGGCCACCGGTGAACAGGCCGTAGCCGTAGGCCACGTGCACCCGGTCGCCCGGACGGCCGCCGGCGGCCCTGATCGACCTGGCCATCACCGCCGACCAGGTCGCGATGTCGTCGGCCGTGTAGCCCACGACGGTGGGCCGGCCGGTGGTACCTGACGACGCGTGCACCCTCGACACCTGCTCCCGGGGGACCGCGAACATGCCGAACGGGTAGTTGTCGCGCAGGTCCGCCTTGGTGGTGAAGGGGAAGCGGGCCAGGTCGGCCAGCTCCCGGCAGTCGTCCGGGTGCACCCCGGCTGCATCGAACGCCGCCCGGTAGTGCGGCACGTTGTCGTAGGCGTGCCGCAGCGACCACTGCAGCCGGCCCAGCTGCAGCGCCCGCAGCTCGTCGACCGACACCCGCTCGACCGGGTCGAGGGTGGCCTGTTCGGGTGTCCGGTCCTGCATCGGTCCAGGCTGTCACGCGCGCTGCGGCGGTGACCACCGGCTGTGCTCAGCGCGACAGTCGGACCCGTCGCTGCCGCTCCACCCGGACGACCTCGACCGCGCGCATGGTCAGGGCCTCGAGAGCGGCGATGGCCTGTCCGGCCTCTCGTTCCGCCACCGGCCGGCCGTCGTAGAGGACCCGCTGGACGACCGCCAGCGCGGCCGCGACCTGCTCGTGCTCCGCCAGGCCGCCGGGCCAACTCGACCGCAGCGCCCGCTCGAGCTCGAGGACCGAAGCGTCCGGCGGCCGAGCGAACCGCGAGCCCGCCAACGCCGCCTCGAGCGCCGCGAACGCAGCCAGGACCTTGGCCGCGAGCGGCGCCCTCCGGGCCAGGGCGGCGGCCCGCCGGGCTCGGCCCCGGCGTACGCCCAGAAGGACGACTGCGGTCAGGACCACAGCGGCGAGCAGGAGTGCTCCGATCAGCAGCGCATCCGCGCGCAGGAAAGCCCACGCGTCGGCCGCGCCGTTCCGGTCGGCCGCAAGGGTGGCCCCGGCGGTCGGGTCGGTCCAGACCCACTGGTCGCCGCCGACCCCGACCTGCACCCACGCGTGCGCGTCGCTGCCGAGCAGGACCCTCTCGTCACCCTCGGGTATGCCACCCGAGAAGCCGGTGACCAGCCGGGCCGGGACACCCACCGCGCGCAGCAGCACGGCCTCGGCCGAGGCGAAGTGCTCGCAGAACCCCTGGTGCGACACGAACAGGAAGTCGTCGACGGCGTCCGCGCCCTCGGCGGGCACCGGGGAGTCGAGGCGGTAGCGCTCGTGCGCGTGGAGGTAGGCCTCGATGGCCGTCACCTTCGCCTGGGTGGTCGGGGCGTCGCGGGTCAGCCGACGGGCCAGGTCCAGGACCCGCGTGGGCACGCTGCTCGGCAGGGATGTGTCCACCGCCGTGACCGGGTCGCGAATGACGCCGTTGCTCCGCATGACGTACGGCCGGGCCAGGGCCGATGTGTAGAACAGGCTGGTGCCGGCGGCCTGGACCTCGTCGTCGATCTGCACCGAGACGGGCTGCCCCGGTGCCAGCAGCGGCAGGAACGCGGCGGGGTCGAGCACCCGGACCGCATCGCTGCGCGAGGCGGCACCGGGGGCCAGCCCGGGGACCGCGCCGCGGCGCAGGTCGGCGTCGCCGACGGCGTCCCGGGGCACCGACGACGTCGTGTGGATGGCGTCGGCCGGGCCCCAGCCTCTGCCCGAGTAGCGGACCATCGCCGTCGAGCCCCAGAGCGCGGGGCTGTCGAGCGGCACCGCGGCCACCCGGGTCGTCGGCAGCGAGCCACGCGCTTGCAGGTCCATGGACGGTAGGAAGTAGCTCTCCGGGCTGCGGCCGCCGTCCGCTCCGGCACCGGGCTGCCCGGACCCGGTGCTCTGCGCCCCCTGCGCCTCGGCGCCGACACGGACCCCGGCCGGGTGCGGGAGCAGATGTATGGCAGCCAGCCCCAGCAGCACCGACCCGCTCAGCAGCGCCGCCAGGACACCCAGGCCGGGGCCACGACCGCCGAGAAGGTGGGGAGCCCGGGCGCGCTCGCTCGCCCGGTGCAACAGGAACAGCGTCACCAGCCCTGCGGACCAGCCGACGAGCAGGCAGAGACCGAAGCCGGACACCAGGTCGGGAGACGTGCCACCCGGCATCGTGCCTAGGGACAGCAGGACACACAGCAGGCTGCCCACCAGAACGACGCCCAGCTCGCGCAGGCTGACCGCGGACCCCAGTTGCGCGACCAGCATCACCGCCAGCGGGAAAGAGAGCGTTGTGCCGATCCGGTGCACCAGCTCGGCCGGGACGCTCCCGGCGGAGCGCACCCGCACCAGCGCCAGCACCGCGATCAGCAGCATGGACACCGCCACAACGGGCTGGGCGGCCGCGCGTCGACGAGCAGCGCCAGGGCCGGCCGGCCAGCGCAGCACGGCCCACGCTGCCGCCGCGATGAGCAGCACCGCGGCGACCACGGCGGGCACCGGCATCAGGCCGCGAGCGCCCAGGCAGCCGATGGCTGCGCTCGCCGTCATGGCGGCGCCGGCCGGGAGCAGCACCACTTCCGTCCTCGGCGTCACGCTACGGCCCCGATCCGGTGCAGGACCAGGCCGTGGCCGGCCCGCCGGGCAAAGGCCAGCCACTCGTCGAGCACCTCGACCGGCCCCGCGACCAGCCACTCCCCGCTGTCGAGGCCGCCGAGGGTGCCGGACCCGACGATGCTGGGGTCGGGAAAGACGGTGTCGACCAGGCCGGACCACCAGTCCAGCAGCTCCCAGCGGGAGCCGGTGGGAGCCCGGACCGGCCCGTCCGCGCGCCAGGCCACGGCGGTGACGGACCGGCCGGCGCGCAGCGCGAGGTCACACGCGGATGCGGCGGCGCTGACCGCGTCCTCGAACCCCGGGTAGTCGGCCGAGCCCACGAGCGCGACCCGCAGCTGCGTGGTTCGCGGTTCACCGCGCTCGACCAGGGTCGGCCGGCCGGTGCGCGCCGTGCTGCGCCAGTGGATCCGTCGTAGGTCGTCCCCTGCCCGCCACTGCCGCACGCCGAGCACCTCGCTGCCCTGGCCGGTGACGACCGACGCGTCGGTGCCG
>JAVEDA010000123.1 GCA_030841195.1 Actinomycetota bacterium
GAGACCGAGTCCGACGAGCTCGCCGCGCACGTCCGCAAGGGCTGCCTCGAGATGCCCGACCCGGAGCCGCTGTCCATCTTCGACCACGTGTACGCCGAGGCGCACCCGTTGATCGACGAGGAGCGCGAGCAGTTCGCCGCCTACCTCGACACGTTCGAGGGGAGCGATCACTGATGGGCCAGATCACGCTCGCCAAGGGCATCACGATGGGCCTGCGCAAGGCGATGGAGGCCGACCCGAAGGTCCTCGTCATGGGCGAGGACGTCGGCAAGCTCGGCGGCGTCTTCCGGGTCACCGACGGGCTGCAGAAGGACTTCGGCGAGGACCGCGTCATCGACACCCCGCTGGCCGAGTCGGGGATCATCGGCACCGCTATCGGGCTCGCATTGCGCGGCTACCGGCCGGTCTGCGAGATCCAGTTCGACGGCTTCGTCTACCCGGCGTTCGACCAGATCGTCAGCCAGCTGGCGAAGATGCGGGCCCGCGCCCTGGGCAAGGTGTCGCTACCCGTCGTCGTACGCATCCCCGTCGGCGGCGGCATCGGCGCGGTCGAGCACCACAGCGAGTCCAACGAGGCGTACTTCGCGCACACCGCCGGCCTGAAGGTGGTCGCCTGCTCGAACCCGGTCGACGCCTACTTCATGGTGCAGCAGGCGATCCTCTCCGATGACCCGGTCATCCTCTACGAGCCCAAGCGGCGCTACTGGGAGAAGGCCGACCTGGACGAGTCGCTGACCCTGGACTCCGCCATGTCGCTCTACTCCGCGCGGGTCGCCCGCGAGGGCACCGACATCACGGTCGCGGCGTACGGGCCGATGGTGAAGACCTGCATGGAGGCGGCGATCGCTGCCGCCGAGGAGGGCAAGTCGCTCGAGGTGATCGACCTGCGCTCGCTCTCGCCGCTGGACATGAGCACCCTGCGCGCCTCGGTCGAGAAGACCGGCCGGATGGTCGTGGTGCACGAGGCGCCCGCCTTCCTCGGGATGGGGTCCGAGGTGGCGGCCCGCGTCACCGAGCAGTGCTTCTACTCGCTGGAGGCGCCGGTGCTGCGGGTCTGCGGCTTCGACACCCCCTACCCGCCGAGCCGGGTCGAGGAGGAGTACCTCCCCGACCTGGACCGCGTGCTCGACGCCGTCGACCGATCCCTCGCGTTCTGATCCGCCACCAGGAGTTCGCCAGATGAAGCAGTTCAAGCTCCCCGACGTCGGCGAGGGACTCACCGAGGCCGAGATCGTGTCCTGGAAGGTCAAGCCCGGCGACACCGTGAAGGTCAACGAGGTCGTCGTCGAGATCGAGACCGCGAAGTCCTTGGTCGAGCTGCCGTCGCCGTTCGCCGGCGTCGTCACCGAGCTGCTCGTGCCCGAGGGCACGACGGTCGACGTGGGCACCCCGATCATCACCGTCGACGACGGCTCGGGCGGCGCAGCGCCGGCGGCCCCGGCCGCACCCGCCGCGGCTACCCCGGCGCCGCGCGACGACATGGCTCCGGCCATCCCGGACCCGTCGGCCATCGACACCCCGGTTGAGGACCAGGCAGTCGAGCCCGGTCTGATCGGTGGGCCGGCCCCCGGCGGCCGGACCTCAGTTCTCGTGGGGTACGGCCCCAAGACGACCAGCGCCGCCCGGCGTCCGCGCAAGGGTCCTCTCGGTCCCTCGGCTGCCACCGCGCAGCAGGCCGTGCAGACCTCGATGATGACCACGCCGACCCCGGTGCAGGAGCCCGCGGTCGACGACGCGCCCGAGTCCGCCCCTGCTCAGACGGTCTCCGGCAACGGGGACGCCGCAGCGGCGCGGGTGCTGGCCAAGCCGCCGGTGCGCAAGCTGGCCAAGGACCTCGGCGTCGACCTGACCACGGTGACGCCGTCCGGCGAGGGCGGCGTCGTCACTCGGGCCGACGTGGAGTCGGTGGCCGGCGACGGCTCCGAGACCGCGGCGGCGGGCGCGCCGTCGTACGTCCCTGCTCCTGGGCAGCGCGAGACCCGGGTGCCGGTCAAGGGTGTCCGCAAGATGACGGCGCAGGCGATGGTGGCCTCGGCGTTCACCGCGCCGCACGTGACCGAGTGGGTGACCATCGACGTCACCCGCACCATGGACCTGGTCGCCCGGCTGAAGAGAGACCGCGACTTCTCGGACGTGAAGGTCAGCCCGCTGCTGCTGGTGGCCAAGGCGCTGATCCTTGCGGTGAAGCGCAACCCCGACATCAACGCGGTCTGGGACGAGGCCGCGCAGGAGATCGTGGTCAAGCACTACGTGAACCTCGGCATCGCGGCCGCGACGCCGCGCGGACTCGTCGTACCGAACATCAAGGACGCCGACCGCATGTCACTGCTCGAGCTCGCCGAGGCGCTGAACGCGCTGACCGCGACCGCGCGCGAGGGACGCACCCAGCCGGCCGACATGGCCGGCGGCACGATGACGATCACCAACGTCGGTGTCTTCGGCGTCGATGCCGGTACGCCGATCCTCAACCCCGGCGAGGCCGCGATCCTGTGCTTCGGCCAGGTCCGCGACATGCCGTGGGTCGTCGACGGTGAGGTCGTCGTGCGCAAGGTGACCCAGCTGGCGCTGTCCTTCGACCACCGGGTGGCCGACGGCCAGCTCGGCTCGATGTTCCTCGCCGACATCGCCCGCGTCCTCGAGGACCCCGCGACCGCCCTCCTCTGGTAGCCGGTCGCCCGGGAGTGGTCGATGTCTGAACCGCTGGCGAGGTCGGGTCCGACAGAGGGGGTGTCTGCACCCACACCCGAAGGGGCCCACCATGACTGCCAGCCGTCGTCCCGTGCTCGTCGTCGCCGCTTTCGGCGCGGCCCTGACCATCGCGGCCTGGACCGCGCTGCCCGCCGGCGCAGCCGATGGCCCGGTCGAGGCCGCGGGCACCTTCGCGGCGCCGCTGGACGCGACCACGGCCTTCACGTACGACGTGACGCAGGTGCCCGTCGGCGCGCGAGTCGTGGTCCGCGCCGTGCCGACCGGCAGCCACAAGACGGTCGTGACGCTGCACGCGTGGGGACTGCTCCCGGACGAGACCTATGGCGCGCACGCGCACTACAAGCCGTGCGGCGCGACCGGAGCAGCCGCCGGTGCGCACTACCAGAACGCCCAGGACCCGGCGGTCGGCGGCAGTGAGACCACGGCGTCGGTCGACTCGTCGTACGCCAACCCGGGCAACGAGGTCTGGATCGACCTGGTGACCAACGCCGACGGCAACGGCCGCGCGCAGACGGTCGTCGACTGGGCCTTCCGACCTACCGCCAACGGCAGCCCGCGTGCGGTGATCCTGCACCTCAACACCACCAGCACCGGTGGCTCGGTGCCACCGGGCAACGCGGGGGCGCGGCTGGCCTGCGTCACCGTTCCGTTCTGATCGGCGTGCAGGCGACGGCAGGTACGACGACCATGGGCGGCGTGACGACCAGCGCGCGGGCGGGCGAGCCGGTCGACGCCGACCTGCTGCGGGCGACCGGCGCCGGCGACCGGACCGCGTTCGAGACGCTGTACGGCCGGCACGCACCGTGGCTGGTCGTCCGGCTCACTCGACGGTGCAACGACCCGGCCCTCGTGGACGAGGCCGTGCAGGACACCTTCGTGGCGGTCTGGCGCGGCGCTCGCCGGTGGGACGGGCGGGGGGAGGTGGCGGCCTGGATCTGGGGGATCGGGATCCGTCGCCTCATCGACCAGCTCCGCAGTCGGCCACGACCGACTGCGGAGCTGGTCGACGCCGACGTCGAGCGCGAGCCCTCGGCCGAGGAACGAGTGCTCCTCGGCGTGGAGTACGGCGACCTGGCCGGAGCCCTGGACCGGCTGTCGCCCGAGCTGCGGGCCGTGGTGCAGGCCACGGTCCTCGACGGACTCACCACCCGCGAGGCCGGCCATCTGCTCGGGCTGCCGGCCGGCACCGTGAAGACCCGGATGATGCGCGCGAAGGCGCAGCTGCGAGAGGCACTGGCATGAGCTGGCACATCGACTCCGAGACGCTGGAGCGCTACGCGTCCGGTGGGACCACGTCCGCGGTGGCGGCCTCCGCCGAGGCGCACCTGACCGGGTGCGCGGACTGCCAGGCCCGGCTCGTCCCCGCGGTCGACACCGCTCGGCTCGACGCGATCTGGGCCGGGGTCGAGGCGCGGGTCGACCGGGTGTCGCTGCCCTGGCTGGACCGGACCCTCGTGCGGTGCGGCATCTCGGAGGAGACGGCGCGGCTGCTCGCGGCGACGCCGTCGCTGACCGCATCCTGGCTGGCCGCGATCGCTGCCGCCGTGGTCTTCGCGGTCGTGGCTGCCGACTCGTCGGCCAAGGGGCTGGCGGTCTTCCTGACCCTTGCGCCGATGCTGCCGGTCGCCGGGGTGGCGGCCGCCTACGGCCGGGAGGCAGACCCTGCCTACGAGCTGGCCGTCGCGTCGCCGTACTCACTGCTGCGGCTGCTCCTGGTCCGCAGCGTTGCCGTCGTCGGGACCACCATCGCCCTCACTGCCGTCGGCGGGCTGCTGCTCGCGGACTCCGGGTGGCGGGCCGCCGCCTGGCTGTTGCCGGCCCTGGCGCTGTCAGCCGTGACGCTCGCCCTGTCCGCCCGGGTCGCACCGGTCTGGGCGGGCGGCGCTGTCCTGACCGGATGGCTCGGCACAGTGGTGACCGCCTGGCAGGTCACCGGGAACCGGCTGGCCCCCTTCGGGGACGTCGGTCAGGTCGTCGCCCTCGTCGTGACGGGCCTGGCCCTGACGGTGCTAGTCGCGAACCGGAGCGACTTCGCCTACGACACGAGGAGGTCGGCATGACCGGCGTACGGGCGCACGAGGTGACCAAGACGTTCGGGCGCACCCGTGCGTTGGACGGGGTGACGTTCACGTCGGGGCTTGGCGTGACCGGCCTGCTCGGCCCCAACGGCGCGGGCAAGACCACGCTGCTGCGGATGCTCGCCACCGTGCTCGCGCCGGACGGTGGCCGGATCCAGCTGCTCGGCCGCAACCCGCAGGATGCGACCGACCGGCTCGAGATCCGCCGCCGGCTCGGCTACTTGCCGCAGGAGCCGGGCTTCCACCGTGGCTTCACGGTGTTCGAGTTCGTCGACTACGTGGCCATCCTCAAGGAGCTGACCGACCGTCGGGCCCGTCACGACGAGGTACGCCGGGTCATCGACGCGGTCGGGCTGCGTGAGGTCTCCGACCGAAAGATTCGGGCCTTGTCGGGTGGGATGCGCCGCCGGGTCGGCGTGGCGCAGGCGATCCTCGGCGAGCCCGAGCTCGTCGTCCTCGACGAGCCGACGGCAGGGCTGGATCCCGAGCAGCGACTGCGGTTCCGCGACCTCGTCTCCCGGATCGGCGAGGGACGCGCGGTGCTGCTGTCCACCCACCAGACCGAGGACGTCGCCGCCCTCTGCCCGCACGTGGTCGTGGTGGACCGGGGCCGGACGGTGTTCGACGGCACGCCGTCGGCGTTGACAAGCACCGCCGACGGCCGGGTCTGGCTCTCACCGGACCGTACGCCGGCAGCCCGGCTGGCCTGGCGGACGGCCGAGGGCGACGTGCGCAACATCGGCGACGCGGTGCCCGCCGGGGCGCTGGCCGTCCCGCCGACGCTGGAGGACGCCTACCTCCTGCTCGTCGGCGAGGCGGCCGCCCCGGAGGTGGCGGCATGACCGAGGTCCTCGTGGGCGGGTCGGGACCTGGCGTCTCTCCACGACGGGTCCCGCGGGTGGCGGTGACCGGGCCGTGGGCCGTGATGCCCGACCTGGTCCTCCGACAGGGGCGTCGGATGCTGCAGCACCCGCTGCTGCTGTTGGGCGCGGCCTGGTTCGTGCTCGGGCACGGTTTCGGCAGCCCTTCCACGCCGTACGACCGGTACTCGGCGGTCACCGGGATGATCGCCTTCATGCTGGGCCCGGTCTCGTTCTTCGCCGCCAACCTGGTGGCGTCCTCGGACCGGCGGTGCGGCGCGGAGGAGTGGACGCCGAGCCTGCCGATGCCGGTCGTGCACCGGACCGCCGGACTGCTGCTGGCCTGTCTGGTCCCGGCCGCGGCCGTGGGGCTGCTCGAGCTGGCAGCGGTCGCGCTCTGGGGCCCGCACGAGGCGACCATGCCGTTGCTGTGGCAGCACGTGGCCAGCGTCCCCCTGGTGGTCCTCGGCGCCACCGTGCTCGGGGTCGCGGTGGCGCGGCTGCTGCCGTGGCCGGGGGTCCCGCTGGCCGTGATGGTCGGCCTGGTGGCGTTCAACGCCTCAGTGGGAGGGGACCACGGCTACCTCGGCTTCTACGTCGACTTCGCCGAGTGGACCCCGAGCAGCGCCGCCTACGCCGACGTGATCCCGCCGATGACGCCAGGGTCGCCGTCCTGGCACCTGGTCTACCTGGCGGCGCTGTGCGGGTTGGCCGCCTGCGGCGCGTTGATGCGGGACGCCCGGCGCTGGTGGCTGCCGTTCACAGCAGGTGGCGGGCTGGGGGCACTCGTCCTGGTGGCCGGGGCG
>JAVEDA010000225.1 GCA_030841195.1 Actinomycetota bacterium
GCTGGACCAGGCCGTCTCCGCTGTCCCGCACGCCCTCATACAGGCGCTGCCGCCGCTCTGGCGGCGCGACGTCGAGGCGCTGGCCGTGGTGGCCCGCCTGCTGACCGGTGCGGCTCCCGACACCGCGGCCCTGGCCGAGCTCCGCCAGGAGCTCGCCGACGGTGCCGACATCGAGGTGCTGCCCTTGCTCGACGCCGCGACCGCGCTGGCGCTGAGCCGTGCGGGTCAGGCGTCGGCAGCGGCCGCCGCCGCCGAGCAGCTGGCGCCGACGTCGTCGGCCTCCTCCGGCGCACGAAGCTTCCCGCTCTGGGTCCGCGCCCAGGTGCTCTCGGGTTCCACGCCGTCGGCCGCCGTGAAGGCACAGCAGGACCACGCGGCCCTGCTCGGCCGGCTGCGCTGGGAGTCGCGGCTGGCGGTGCTGGTCGCGGCGCGCACCCAGATCGCCGCCGAGCGCCGGCGGGGCGAGCACGACAGGCTGTCGCACGCGGTCAACACGGACCCGCTCACGGGGCTGCACAACCGGCGTACCTTCGACGCCTGGTTGGACCGCCGATCCCCCTCGCGCCAGCGCCCGACGGCGCTGCTGCTCGTCGACCTGGACGACTTCAAGGCGGTCAACGACACGCACGGGCACGACTACGGCGACGAGGTGCTGCGCCGGTTCGGCCGGCTGCTGCTCGCGGCGGTCCGCCCCGGCGACCTTGCGGTGCGCCACGGCGGCGACGAGTTCGCGATCCTGCTCGAGGACGAGCAGCTGACGCTGGCCGCGGCCCAGCAGCGCGCTGCCGACCTGGTGGCCGCGATCGAGGCCGAGCCGTGGTCGGAGATCGTCGACGGTCTCGTCGTCGGCGCCAGCATCGGGATGGCGGTCGCGACCGAGCCCGCCGACCAGACTGCGGCCCGTCCGGTCGACGCGGCCCGGCTCTACCGTGCCGCCGACGCGGCCCTGTACAAGGCCAAGCGGGACCGCTCGGCGCTGGTGGTCGACGCCACGCCGCACCTGTGCGGCCTCGCCGACGCCGGCTAGCCGGCGTCGCTCCCGCGGCCAGGTGTCACCCAGAACTCACCCGCTGGTCACCGGGAACCCTCAACCACGTCATCCGAGTTGCCGATTATCTGGAGCATGACGCCCTTCGTGGTGACATGGTTCCGGTTCCGGCACAGCCGCGGCGGTAGGCGCCACTGCCAGTGCTGGATCTGCGAGAGCTGAGCCACCGCCGGACACAGGCCCGCCAATAGACTGCAAGGCGAGGGCCTCTAGCTCAGTTGGTAGAGCAGCGGACTTTTAATCCGTTTTGCGTGGGTTCGAGCCCCACGGGGCCCACCAGGATCTGGTTGTGTCCAACGTCGTCGGTTTGCTTTCACGCATGGCCGAATTCAAGCGATCCATCCATGCGCCGACTGTGGTGAACGGGACAGCAGGTGTCTCGAGTTCGATCATCGCGACCGGTCGACCAAGTCAGCGAACATCGCTGGCCTGCTGAGGCTCGCGGCGGCACCGGCTGGTGATGGCGAGTGAGCGCGAGGTGGGCTAGCGCCCAGCCCGCTTGACTCGCGGCCGGTCGTCGTCGCCGAAGACCCAGGCCTCGAAGAGCTGCATCGTCAGCAGGAACCCCAGGACGACGAGCGGGCTGATGAGTGCGAGGTAGAGCATCCCGGCTACCTCGTCCCGGCTTCTCGCGCTGCCACCTCGGAGGCGGCGGCGCGTCCGGCCCCGGCCGCCGACACCACCTGGCCGAGCAACTCGCCGGCGGTGGCCGGCAAGTGAACCGTCGACGGCTCCGGCAGGTCACGGGGCACGCGGACCGTGAACTCGTCGACAGTCACGAGGAAGCCCAGGAGGTTGACGTCCACCGGCCCGACCCGGGCCAGGAACGCATCCACCTCCGTCTCGAGCTCGGCGGCTGCCGTGTGGCGGCGGCTGGCCATCCCGAGGTGCTCGCCACCGGCGCCCACCAGCTCGCCGGTGAAGACACCGGCGGCGGCCGTCTGCCCGTACTGGTCCAGCAGCCGCTCCAGCCGGTAGGTGCCGGTGAAGGTGCCGGCCGGCCCCTGCGGTGACCAGAACGTCCCCGTCACCGGTGTGGTCCGGGATGGCCCAGCCGCCCCCGCACGGGCGGCGGGACGAACAGGGAAGGGAAGGACGGTCATGAGTGGGCCTCCGGCGGGTATAGCGGTTGCGGTGCCTGTCACCCCTGAAGACCCCTTGACCCGACCGACATGACGCGAAAAGGACGCACCGTGAGGGCCGTGAGCGTGGATCCGTCTGGCGGACCGGCTGCCGGCGCGCCCGCGCACGAGGCCGATGTCGCTGCCCTGATCCCCATGCTGCGGCGCATCGTCGGGGCCCGGGTGAGCGACCAGGCGGCCGCGGACGACCTCGTGCAGGAGACGCTGGTGCGCGTGCTGGCGGCGGCCGAGCGGGTCGAGCCGGGGATGCTCGAACCGTACGCAATCGTGACGGCACGCAACGTGATCGCGACGATGTGGGCGGAGAAGGACCGGCACCGACGCAACCAGCACCGGGTGGTGGACCTGCGACCGGCCCCGATGCCGGACGAGGATCTGTTGGCCCAGGAGGAGCAGGCGGCCGTGGCCGCGGCGCTGAGCCGCCTCGGCCAGCGAGAGCGCGAGACCCTGGTGGCCCACGAGGTCGCTGGTCAGGACACCAAGTCGTTGGCAGCCGAGCTGGGCTCCTCACCCGGTGCGGTGGCGGCTCAGCTCAACCGGGCCAGGGCCCGGCTGCGGGTCGAGTACCTGCTCGCGCTGGAGCAGACCGAGCCGCCGACGGACCGCTGCCGATCCGTGCTGCTGGCGATCTCCGGCGGGGACCGACGTCGCCAGCGCGAGGTGGACGCCGCGAGGCACCTGCTGGAGTG
>JAVEDA010000244.1 GCA_030841195.1 Actinomycetota bacterium
CCCGCTCGGCGCGGTGGTCTGGCTTGCGGCCATAGTCTGGGGGATCTACAACGCCTACCTCGGCTGCCAGACCGGGCAGTCCTTCGGCAAGAAGACCGTCGGCACCCGGCTGGTGCTCGAGGCGACCGGCCAGCCGGTGGGCGGCGGGCTTGGCATCGGCCGCTACTTCCTGCACATCGTCGACTCGATCCCGTGCTACCTCGGCTACCTGTGGCCGTTGTGGGATTCCAAGAAGCAGACGTTCGCCGACAAGCTCCTCAACACTGTGGTGGTCAAGGCGTGAGCGGACCGACCGGATGACCCAGCCCCCGCCGGAGCCACCAGCACCGGACTGGCAGCAGCCGGCACCCCCACCCGGGTACCAGCAGCCTCCGCCCGGGTACCAGCAGCCGCCGCCCGGTTACGGCGGGGCGCCGGGCTACGGCCAGCCGGGCTACGGCCCGGCGTACGGCATGGTCCCCTACGATCCGCAGGCGAAGTCCAAGCTCGCGGCCGGGCTGTTCGGGATCTTCCTCGGCAGCTTCGGGGTGCACCGGTTCTACCTGGGCTACACGACGATCGGCATCATCCAGATCGTCGTGACGATCTTCACCTGCGGCATCGGCGGCCTGTGGGGCTTCATCGAGGGGATCCTGTACCTCGTCGGGTCCAACGGCTACACGACCGACGCGAACGGGCGGCCCCTGCGGGAGTGACCTAGTCGACCAGGTCGCGCACCACGGCATCGGCCAGCAAACGGCCGCGCAGCGTCAGCGCTGCGCGGCCGTTCGCGTGTGCGTCCGGGTCGAGCAGCCCGTCGTCGACCGCCCGGCCGGCGGCAGCCTGCCCGGCCGGCGCGAGGTCGGCCAGCGGGTGCCCTTCGCGCAGCCGGATCCCGAGCAGCAGCGATTCAACCCGGCGCTGGTCGTCGGTGAGCACCTCCCGGGCGTGCGCGGGGCTCGCCCCCGCGGCCAGCCGACCGGCGTACGCCGTGGGGTGCCGGACGTTCCACCAGCGGGTGCCTCCCACGTGGCTGTGGGCCCCCGGTCCGAAGCCCCACCAGTCGTGGCCGAGCCAGTACCCCTCGTTGTGCCGGGCGCGCTGGTCGGCACGGCGGGCCCAGTTGCTGACCTCGTACCACGCGAAGCCGGCCGCGGCGAGCACCTCGTCGGCGAGCAGGTAGCGGTCGGCCAGGTCGTCGTCGTCCGGGGCCGGTACCTCACGGCGCCGGACCTGCCCGGCCATCCGGGTGCCGTCCTCGACGACCAGGGCGTAGGCGCTCACGTGGTCGGGGCCGGTGTCCAGCGCGGCGGCCAGGCTGGTGCGCCAGTCGTCCTGGCTCTCCCCCGGTGTGCCGTAGATGAGGTCGAGGCTGACCCCCTCGAAGCCCGCGGCCCGGGCCCATGCCACGACCTGGGGGACGCGGTCCGGGTCATGGGTCCGGTCCAGGGTCGCGAGCACATGCGGCACCGCGGACTGCATGCCGAAGGAGACCCGGGTGAAGCCGGCGGCGCGCAGCTCGGCAAGCGAGCGCTCGTCGACGCTGTCCGGGTTGGCCTCGGTGGTGACCTCGGCGCCGGGTCGGACACCCAGCTCGTCGCGGACCGCGGCCAGCATCATGGCCAGGTCGCGCGGTGGCAGCAGCGTCGGCGTGCCGCCACCGAGGAACACGGTGGCCGCCGGGACGTCGGCAATGCCCAGCACCTGCCGCGCCAGACGGACCTCGGCGACGGCGGTCGACGCGTAGGAGGCCTGCGACGCACCGCCGCCGAGCTCCATGGCCGTGTAGGTGTTGAAGTCGCAGTAGCCGCACCGGGTGGCACAGAACGGCACGTGCAGGTAGACGCCGAAGGGCCGGCTGCCGAGGCCGGTCAGTGCGGACGCGGGCAGCGACCCGTCCCTCGGGACCGCCTCACCCTCGGGCAGTGCTCCGGGCATCAGGCGTTGGAGTACATCTCCGCGATCACCGCGGTGTAGTGCTGCTCGACCACCTTCCGGCGCACCTTCAGGCTCGGCGTCAGCTCGCCCTCCTCGATGCTCAGGTCGCGATCGAGGATGCGGAAGGTCTTGATGGTCTCCCAGCGGTTCAGCCGCGCGTTGACGGACTCGATCGCTGCGGCCACCTCGGCCTGCACGTCGTCGTTGCGGGTGAGCTCGGCGTAGGTGCCGGTGACCGAGCGGTGCTTCGCCCACTGGGTGACGGCGTCCTCGTCCAGCGTGATCAGTGCGGTGCAGTAGCCGCGGCCGTCGCCGAGCACCACGATCTGGCTGGCGAGGGCGCAGGCGCCCTTGAACAGCACCTCGATGGCCTGCGGCGCCACGTACTTGCCCTGCGAGGTCTTGATCAGGTCCTTCTTGCGGTCGGTGATGCTCAGGAAGCCGTCGGCGTCGAGCTCGCCGATGTCGCCCGTGCGCAGCCAGCCGTCGTCGGTGAGCGCCTCGGCGGTCTGCTCCGGCAGGCCGTGGTAGCCCGTCATCACGCCGGGGCCGCGCAGCAGCACCTCGCCGTCCTCGGCGAGCCGCACGTCGGTGCCCGGGAAAACCAGCCCCACCGTGCCGAGCTTGTAGTGGTCCGGCCGGTTGACGAAGGTACCGGCGCTGGTCTCGGTGAGCCCGTAGCCCTCGAGGATCAGGATGCCGGCGGCGTGGAAGAACACGGCGACGTCCTGCGACAGCGTGGCGCTGCCGCTCACCAGGAACCGCAGCTTGCCCCCGAACCGCGCGCGCAGCTTGGTGAACACCAGCCGGTCGGCTACGGCGTGCTTGGCCTTGAGGGTGGCCCCCGGCGTACCTCCCGCCATGGTGACCTTGCTGTGCTCACGGCCGACACCGATCGCCCAGTCGAAGACCTTCTTGCGCGCGCCGCCCTCCTCGGCGGCCATCGTCACGACCCGGCCGTAGACCTTCTCGAAGATCCTTGGCACGGCCGCCATGAAGGTCGGGGAGACCGTCGCGAGGTTGTCGATGATGCGGTCGACCCGCCCGTCCACCGCGGCTGCCGAGCCGGACGCCAGCTGGGCTGTGAGCAGCACCTTGCCGAACGCGTGCGCCAGCGGCAGCCACAGGTACTGCACGTCGGCCGGGGTCAGCAGCTCGAGGGCGTTGACCGCGACACCCTCGTAGACCCAGCAGTCCTGGGTGAGCCGGACGCCCTTCGGGCGGCCGGTCGTGCCGCTGGTGTAGATCAGCGTCGCGAGCTGCTCGGGCCGGATCGCATCGACGCTGCGCCGCACCAGGTCGGCGTCGTCGGTGAGTCGCTTGCGCCCGCGGGCCGCGATGTCGTCCAGCCCGACCACCCAGTCGCCGTCGGCGGTGCCCTCGAAGGTGACCACGGTGCGCAGCGCCGGCAGCTCGTCGCGGTGGTCGCGCAGCTTGGCGATCTGGGTGTCGTCCTCGGCGAATGCAACGACGGCCCCGGAGTCGGCCACGATGTAGGCGACGTCCTCCGGGTTGGTGCTCGGGTAGACGGTGGTCGTCGCTGCCCCGGCGCAGAGCACCGCGAAGTCGGCCAGCACCCACTCGACCCTGGTGGCGGAGATCAGCGCCACCCGCTCCTCCGGCTGCACGCCGAGGTCCAGCAGGCCGGCGGCGAGGTCCTGCACCCGCTCGCCGGTCTCGCCCCAGGTGATCGACTCCCAGCCGGCACCGACCGGTCGGCGGTAGGCCTCCCCCGCGGGCGTCGCGGCGACCCGGTCGAGGAACATCCGTCCGACCGACGGGGGGCGGTTGGCGACGGCGTCCGCGCTGCTCGTGGTCATGCCCTCGACGCTAGCCGGTCGGGCAGCTCGCGTGCCTCGGCCCGGCGGACGAGCGGCACCATGCCCACTCCGGCCGCCGCGAACACAACCCCCAGGACGATCCAGCCGGGCCAGCCCCAGGTCACGCACAGGGCGGTCAGCACTGCCGGCGCGAGCATGGAGGTAGCGGCGAAACCGGTGCTGAACAAGCCCTGGTACTCGCCCTGGCGGTCCTCCGGCGCCAGCCCGAAGCTGATGGCCCAGCCACCGGCCGACTGCAGCAGCTCGCCGGTGACGTGCACCAGCGTCGCGACGAGCAGCAGGGTCACCGCCACCGGCGCGGACGCGCCGCCGGACATGGCGAAGATGACGCAGGCCACGGCCAGCACGATGCCCGCCCGCCGCAGCGCGACCGCGCCCTGCGCCACGGTCTCGACACCGCGGGAGGCGCGCACCTGGAACGCCACCACGGTGACGGTGTTCATCAGCAGCAGCACTGCGACCAGCCACTTCGGCGCCTCGGTCCGGTGCACGATCCACAGCGGCAGGGCCACGTCGAGCAGGGCGAAGTGCAGCGCCAGAAAGGCGTGCACCACCGCGACCAGCAGGAACGGCCGGTCGCGCAGCACCGCCAGCCGTGGCCCGTCGCCGGTGTGCGGGCGCGGGGGCACCGGCGGGACCCGGAGGATGAGCAAGGCCGCCAGCACGAAGGTCGCGGCGTTCACCAGGATCACCGTCAGGTAGGCGGTGTGGGTGTCCGCCACCAGCGCCAGGCCGCCGATCGGAGCCCCGATGGTGATGCCGACGTTCGTCACGGCGCGGAGGTAGGCACGCAGTCGCACCCGGTCGCCGGGTGCGCCCATCGCGGCGATCATCCCGCTGCGCACGGCGTTCGCCGACCGGTCGACGGTGGTGACCACCGAGGCGACGAGCACGAACGCGAGGAACCCATGGACCAACGCGTAGGCCGCCACCCCCGCGCCCTCGGCCAGGGCCAGGCCGACGAGCACGTTGCGCGGGCCGCGGATGTCCCCGAGATGGCCCGCGGGGATGCCGGCAAGCAGCCCGCACAGCCCGGCGATCGTGAGCCCGATGCCGACCTGGGCCGGGCTGAGGCCCACCGACTGGGTGAAGTAGATGGCGCTGACCGCGTAGAACATGCCGTTCCCGGCAGTGTTCGCCAGGGTGGCCAGCGCGAAGCTGCGCTGGGCCGGGTCGGCAGGCAGCAGTGCCGTCAGGCGTGCTCGCAGGGCCGACGTCACCGCGCCCGGGCGGTGAGGTCGCGGCGGACGGCATCGTCCAGGGCGACCGCGAGGTCGTGCTGCTGGTCGAGCATCTGGCGCAGCCGGTCGGCGCCGGTGTCGCGGACCCGGAACACGTCCCCGATCGTGACGCCGTGGTCCGGCCGGTCGAGGACAGTCACCGTGTCGCCGGCGCCGATGGTGCCCTCGGAGACAACGCGCAGGTAGGCACCCGGTGCGCCGTGCACGGTGAACCGCTTGATCCAGTGCGGCTCGTCGATGAAGCCCTGGAAGGTCTTGCAGGGGATCCGGGGGGAGGACACCTCGAGCACCACGCCGTCGGTGCCGATCTGCCACCGCTCACCGATGACGGCCCCGGTCACGTCGACCCCTTCGGTGTCGAGGTTCTGCCCGAACGAGCCGGGCGCCAGGTCGCGGCCGAGCTCGGCGGCCCACCAGTCCCGGTCCTCGACCGCGTACGCGTAGAGGGCCTGGTCCCGGCCGCCGTGGTGGCGCACGTCCACGACCTGGTCACCCGCCAGTCCGACCTCGCCGTCGGCCGGCGCCCGCACGGCGACCCGGGCTGCGGTCGGCCGCTTGTCGATCGCGGTCTCGTCCAGGTCGCCGCGCAGGTCCGGGCGCAGCGCGTGCACCACGTTGACCGCGACGACCCGGCCCGACGCGAGTGCTTCCATGCCCTCGAGGCTATCCGCCACCCCCGACGCGCCGGCTCCCGAGTTATCCGGCAGCCGGGCCGAACAAGATCGTTCGCGACCTTGCGCACCAACACGCCGAGGTCGAGCCCCGCGTGTCGTGACCAAACGTCGCGAACGATCTTGTTTGCACGAGGCGAGGGAGGACGCGGGGTGCTCGCGAGATGGGCTTACTTCTTGGTCTTGTCGGCGGCGGCGTCGGTGGAGAGGGC
>JAVEDA010000212.1 GCA_030841195.1 Actinomycetota bacterium
CCTGCGCGTCGTCGTCGGGCCACTGCCAGGCCTGGATGTCGGGCGAGTCCTCGCCGTGCTCCCGGGTGTAGGCGCGGTGCCGCAGCCGCTCGTCGACCATGTGTTGACGTACGACGGCCGCGCGCGAGCCGAGGCCTTCCACCCGGTCGATCACGTCGATGACCAAGTGGTAGCGGTCCAGGTCGTTGAGCATCACCATGTCGAACGGCGTGGTGGTGGTGCCCTCCTCCTTGTAGCCACGCACGTGGATGTTCGCGTGGTTGTTCCGGCGGTAGGTCAGCCGGTGGATCAGCCACGGATAGCCGTGGTAGGCGAACACGACCGGCCGGTCACGGGTGAACAGGGTGTCGAACTCGCGGTCGGACAGCCCGTGCGGGTGCTCGCGCTCGTCCTGCAGCCGCATCAGATCGACGACGTTGACGACCCGGACCTTGAGGTCGGGCAGGTGCTCGCGGAGCAGCGCGGCGGCGGCCAGGGTCTCCAGGGTGGGGACGTCGCCGGCACAGCCGAGCACCACGTCCGGGTCATCGGTCCCCTGATGGGTGCCGGCCCAGTCCCAGACGCCGAGCCCGCGGGCACAGTGCGCGACCGCCTCGTCGATGGACAGCCAGTCGGGCGACGGGTTCTTGCCGGCGACGACGACGTTGACGTAGTTCTTGCTCCGCAGGCAGTGGTCCGCCACCGACAGCAGGGTGTTGGTGTCCGGCGGCAGGTACACCCGGATGATCTCGGCCTTCTTGTTCACCACGTGGTCGATGAAGCCCGGGTCCTGGTGGGAGAAGCCGTTGTGGTCCTGGCGCCACACGTGCGAGCTGAGCAAGTAGTTGAGCGAGGCGATCGGGCGCCGCCACGGGATGTCGCGGGTGACCTTCAGCCACTTGGCGTGCTGGTTGAACATCGAGTCGACGATGTGGATGAACGCCTCGTAGCAGTTGAACAGCCCGTGCCGCCCGGTGAGCAGGTAGCCCTCCAGCCAGCCCTGGCAGAGGTGCTCGCTGAGCACCTCCATCACCCGGCCGTCGGGCGCGAGGTGGTCGTCGCCGGTCACGGTCTCGGCCACCCAGGCGCGATCGGTCACCTCGAAGACCGCCTGCAACCGGTTGGACGCTGTCTCGTCCGGGCCCATCACCCGGAACGTCGACGGGTTGGCGCCGATGATGTCGCGGATCATCTTGCCGAGCTCGGCGGTCGGGGCGTGCACGCTGCCGCCCGGCCGGCTGACCTCGGCCGCGTAGTCGCGGAAGTCCGGCATCGCGAGGTCGTGCAGCAGCAGGCCGCCGTTGGTGTGCGGGTTGGCACTCATCCGGCGGGTGCCCTTCGGCGCGAGGTCCCGGACCTCCGGCACCAGCCGCCCGTCTGCGTCGAACAGCTCGTCCGGCCGATAGCTGCGCATCCACTCCTCGAGCAGGGCTCGGTGCGCGTCGTCGGTGCGGGTCTCGGACAGCGGGACCTGGTGGGCGTGGAAGGTGCCCTCGATCTTGACGCCGTCGACCTCCTTGGGCCCGGTCCATCCCTTGGGGGTGCGCAGCACGATCATCGGCCAGCTCGGCCGGTCGCCAGGACCAGCACCGCTGCGCGCGGCCGCCTGGATCTCGGCGATCCGGTCGAGCACGTCGTCCAGGACCTCCGCCATCCGGGCGTGCATCGTTGCCGGGTCGTCACCTGACACGACGTACGGCGTGTAGCCGTACCCCACGAGCAGGGAGGTCAGCTCGTCCTCCGGGATCCGGGCGAGCACGGTCGGGTTGGCGATCTTGTAGCCGTTGAGGTGCAGGATCGGCAGCACCGCCCCGTCGCGCGCCGGGTCGAGGAACTTGTTGCTGTGCCAGCTCGCCGCCAGCGGCCCCGTCTCGGCCTCGCCGTCGCCGACGACGCAGGCCACCAGGAGGTCGGGGTTGTCGAACGCGGCTCCGTAGGCGTGCACGAGCGCGTAGCCGAGCTCGCCGCCCTCGTGGATGGAGCCGGGGGTCTCCGGCGCGACGTGGCTGGGGATGCCGCCGGGGAAGGAGAACTGCCGGAACAGCAGCCTCATCCCCTCGGCGTCCTCCGCGATGTGCGGGTAGGTCTCCGCGTAGGTCCCCTCCAGATAGGAGCTGGCCACCAGCCCCGGACCGCCGTGGCCCGGCCCGGTGACGTAGATCGCGTCCAGGTCGCGGTCGACGATGGCGCGGTTCAGGTGCGCGTAGAGGAAGGTCAGTCCGGGGGTCGTGCCCCAGTGGCCGAGCAGCCGCGGTTTCACGTGCTCGGGCTTCAACGGCTCACGCAGCAGCGGGTTGTCCATCAGGTAGATCTGGCCGACGGACAGGTAGTTCGCGGCCCGCCACCACGCGTCGATGCCGTCCAGGACCTTCGCGGACACAGGCACAGCGGCTCCTCGTGGGTGCGTCGGTCAGGTCCGAAGCATTCTGTCCCGGCGGTCCGGCCCCTGTCAGCGCGGGTCTCCCCCCGACGTACCGTGGCGCGGGTGACCGATGCCCAGGACGACTTCGACGACAGCGTCGCCCTCGCGGCCCGGATGGACGCGACCCGGATGGACCTCGAGGTGCTCACGGTCCGGCCGCTCTCGTCGACCATGGTCCGGGTCGAGCTGACCGGCGACGCGCTGCGGTCCCTGGCCTACGTGCCGGGCCAGGACCTGATGCTCACCGCGACCACGGGGCCGCCGGTGGAGCGTCGCCGCTGGACCATCCGGTCGCTCGACCGCGAGCGGGGCGTCGTGGCCCTCGACGTGGTGCTGCACCGGGACGGTGGTGCCAGCCGGCTGCACCTCGCGGCTGCGGGCGAGGTGGTCGAGGCGATCGGTCCGCGCGGCAAGGTGCACCTCGATGAGGACGCGCGGGTGCACCACTTCCTCGGTGACCAGAGCTTCCTCCCCGCCGCGTTCGTGCTGGCCGAAGCCGTACGCCGGCCGGCCCGCGCCGCGGTCACGCTCACCGTGCCCGGGCCGGACGACCGGCTGCCGCTGGCTGCGCCGGCCTGTGCCGAGGGACCGGTCTGGGTCGAGGCCCAGGGAGACGACCAGGCGACCGGGCTGGCACTGCTCGCCGCGAGCGGCCTGGGTGAGCACGAGGACGGCGTGGTCGCCTACGTCGGCGGCGAGATGACGCTGGCGTCGACGATCCGCTCGGCGCTGGTGCGTGACCACGGGTGGCCGCGTGAGGCGGTGCTGCCCAAGCCCTACTGGCGCCGCGGCACGGCGAACGCCCGGCACGGCGAGCCCGGCCGGGACTAGCCGGCGGTGCGCTCCTCGACCAGCTCGTAGAGCTCGCCGTCCGGCGCGACGAAGTGGGCGTAGCGGTATCGGTCGTTCTGCTGCGGGTCGTCCACCCCCACACCGGCGGCGCGCAGGTCCGCGACCGCGATGTCGAGGTCGGCCACCAGCAGGCCCACGGTCCGCGAGGTGGCGCCGCCCTCCTCCCGCTCGTCCGAAACGGCGAAGCCGGAGCCGTCCGGCAGGGCAAACATGTCGGCCTCGGTGGTGCCAGCGTCGACCCGGGCCAGGCCCAGGGTCCGCTCGACGAAGGCGGTCATCGCCGGACGGTGCGGGGTGGCCGTGCCGAGGAAGACGAGCCCGAGGATCTCCATCCGACGACCGTAGCCGCGGTGATGACCTCCGGGTGCCGACGCCTAGAAAGGCAGCCGGCGCCCGGAGGGAGTCCTGAGGTCGAGCGACACGGGGGCGGCCGGCTTGCCGCGCCGCAGCACCTTCACGGTGCGCTGGGTGCCTGCGCTCGTCGGCTGCTCGTTGCTCGCCATACCTTGTGTGTCGACTGGACCGGGTCGGCTCCACAGGGCCTGATAGACCCTTTTCGTCTGGTCAATTCGCACCACGGACCTTGGCCCGGATGGGTGGTCGCCGGGCCGCAGGGGCGGTCTGACCGGCGTACGGGCACGATGACCGGATGACGCCGACCATCCCCGCGACATCGCCCGTCCTCGTCACCGGCTGCTCCAGCGGCATCGGGCGGGCGACCGCCCAGGCCCTGCTGCGCGGTCCGCACCCGGTCTGGGCCACGGCCCGCAAGGTCGAGACCCTGACCGACCTGGCAGCCGCGGGTGCGCGGGTGCTGGCGCTGGACGTCACCGACGAGACCTCGATGGTGGCAGCGGTGCGCGAGGTCGAGGACACGCACGGCCCGCTCGGCGGCCTGGTCAACAACGCGGGCTACGGGGAGTACGGGCCGGTCGAGGAGGTGCCGATCGACGCGATCCGGCGCCAGTTCGAGACCAACGTGTTCGGGCTGGTGCGGCTGACCCAGCTGGTGCTTCCGGGCATGCGGGGAGCCGGCCGCGGCCGGATCGTCACCATCTCCTCGATGGGCGGTCGGATGACGCTGCCGGGCGGCGGTGTCTACCACGCCAGCAAGTACGCCGTGGAGGCGCTCAGCGACGCCCTGCGGTTCGAGACCCGCGGGTTCGGCATAGCAGTCTCGGTGGTGGCTCCCGGCCCGGTGCGCACCGCGTTCGGGGACGCCGCGACCGCAGCGCCGGAGGGTGACGGACCGTACGCCGCCTTCCGGCGCGGCGTCGCCGAGCGCAACGCCGCCGTCTACCACAACCCCAATGCCCGCGGCCTGCTCGAGCCGGAGGCCGTCGCCGAGGTGGTCGTGACGGTGCTCGAGTCGAGCCGGCCGAAGGCCCGCTACCCGGTCGGCTTCGTGAGTCGCGAGGTCGTCGGCGCGCGTCGGGTGCTGCCGACAGCGCTCTGGGACGCCCTGCTGCGCCGGCAGTACCCGACACCCTGACGGTCGCCGCGGCCGAGCCGTCGCGGGCGCCTGACCGGCGTACGGCCGACGGTAGAGTCGCCGTCGTGACCGAGCGACGTCCGTCCCTGCTCGGGCGGACGCTGCGGGACGAGTCGGCGCGCCCCCTGCGGGTGAGCCCGCTGACCGCCCAGCTGCTGACTGTCGGGGTCGACATCGGCGGCACCAAGGTGGCGGCCGGCGTCGTCACGCACGAGGGCGAGGTCCTCGACCAGGTACGCCGGGAGACCCCGGACCGCAGCAAGAGCCCGCAGGTGGTCGAGGACACGATCGTCGGTGCCGTGCTGGACCTGGCCGAGCGGCACGAGATCCACGCCGTGGGCATCGGCGCTGCCGGCTTCATCGACGCCGAGCGCGCGAACGTGCTCTTCTCCCCGCACCTGTCCTGGCGCAACGAACCGCTGCGCGAGGCGATCAGCTCACGGCTGCGGCTGCCGGTGGTGGTCGAGAACGACGCCAACGCCGCCGTCTGGGCCGAGTGGCGCTTCGGCGCCGGTCGCGGAGAGTCGCACCTGGTCTGCGTGAACCTCGGGACCGGCATCGGCGGCGCGATGATCGTCAACGGCACGCTGCAGCGCGGCCGGTTCGGGGTGGCGGGGGAGTTCGGGCACATGCAGGTGGTGCCGGACGGCCGCCGCTGCGAGTGCGGCAACCGCGGCTGCTGGGAGCAGTACGCGTCCGGCAACGTGCTGGTGCGCGAGGCCCGCGAGATGGCCGCGGCCAACTCGCCGGTGGCGCACCCGATCCTGGAACGCGCCGGCGGCGACGTGTCGGCGATCACCGGACCGCTGATCACGGCCGCGGCGCGGGACGGCGACCCGGCCGCGCGCGAGCTGTTCGAGGAGATCGGGCAGTGGCTCGGCGTCGGCATCGCCAACCTCGCGGCGGCGTTCGACCCCGGGACGTTCGTCATCGGCGGCGGGCTCTCGGAGGCCGGCGACCTGCTCATCGGCCCGGCCCGCGACTCCTTCAGCCGCAGCCTCACCGGCCGCCGGTTCCGGCCGGAGGCAAGGGTGGTGCAGGCGCAGCTGGGCAACACGGCAGGCCTGGTGGGTGCGGCCGACCTGGCCCGGCCGTTCGCGCGCCGGTTCCGCCGGGCCCGGGCCCGGGCGCGGGACCGGCGGGCCCGCCACCCCGGCGGCCTGTGACGGCCACGACGGGGCTCGCCAGCCAGCGGATGTCCAACGTCGACGCGGCCTGGCTCGGCATGGACTCCCCGGACAACCTGATGATGGTCACGGCCGTGCTGCGGCTGGACCGGCCGGTCGACCGCGAGCGACTTCTTGACGTCCTGTCCCGGCGGCTGGTCGAGCGGTACCCGAAGTTCCGGCTCCGGCCGTTGCCGTCGGGTTCCCCGTTCGAGCAGCCGGTCTGGGCTGACGACCCGGAGTTCAGCCTGGACCGGCACCTGGTCGACGCCGGTCAGGTTGCCGACGACGACGAGCTCGCGGCAGTGGTGAACCAGTTGCTCAGCACGCCGTTGGACATGCACCACTCGCCGTGGCAGTTCCACGTCGTGTTGGTGCCGGCCGCCGATGGTAGGCGGGCCACCTCGGCGCTGGTTGCTCGGCTGCACCACTGCATCGCCGACGGCATCGCGCTGGCCAGCGTGCTGCTCTCGCTGACCGACGACGACGCGGACTCGGTCGGCGACGAGGCTGAGACCGACCTGGCCGGTCCAGACCCGCGCCGCCCGGGGATCCGGACCCGGCTGACTGCGGGCTCGCACGACCTGGCGCCGGTGGCCGGTGTCGACCCGCTGGCGCCGCGGTCGCTGCGGCAGGCGCTCGACGCGGTCGTGTTCGGCTGGCGGGTCCTGAGCACCGGCGTCGGCCTGCTGATGGCGACCCGTGACCCGCGCACCCGGTTGGCCGGCCGGCTCGGCACCGACAAGGTGGCAGCTTGGTCCCGGCCGCTGGACCTCGGGGTCGTCAAGCGGGTGGCGGCCGCTCTCGACGCGACCGTCAACGACGTGCTTCTCGCGGTCACGGCCGGCGCCTTGCGTCGGCACCTCGCGGCGCACGGCGACGTGCCGCATGACCTACGCGTCTTCGTGCCGGTCGACCTCCGTCCGCGCGGCGAGCCGGTGCCGCCCACGCTGGGCAACCGGTTCGGCATCGTGTTCGTGAAGCTGCCGCTGTCCGTGGCCGATCCGGTGGCTCGGGTCCGCGCGGTGCACGACCGGATGGCGGCGGTGAAGGCCGGCGCGCAGGCCGCGTCGACGTTCGCGATCCTCTCGGTCGTGGGCGCCCTCCCGTCCTGGGCTCACCGCATCGCGGTGCGCGTGCTCGGCGCCAAGTCGACGGCCATCGTCACCAACGTGCCGGGGCCGACGGCGCCGGTCTACCTGGCCGGTGCGCGGCTGGTGCGGCTGACGTTCTGGGTGCCGCAGGCAGGCTCGGTGGGACTGGGCGTGAGCATCCTGAGCTACGCCGGTGACGTGACGATCGGCGTGGCCGCGGATCGCAACCTGGTGCCCGACCCGCAGCTGCTGGTCGCGGCGGCGGAGGACGAGCTGGCCGACCTGGTGCGGGTCACGCTGGGCGTCCCTGACGACGCCGTACAGCTCGAGGAAGTGCCGTTCGACTCCGAGCTCGCGCAGTCGCTGGTCGCCGAGGTCCAGCAGGAGTACGTGCGCCG
>JAVEDA010000215.1 GCA_030841195.1 Actinomycetota bacterium
GCTCGGCAGGCGTGATGCCCTCCTTGGCGCACGCCTTGGCGATCGCGGCCGACGGCTGGGACTGCAGGGTCGAGTCGGGGCCGGCCACCATGCCGTGGGCGCCGATCTCGGCCAGCCAGGTGAGCCCGAGCTCCTCGGCCTTGGTCCTGCTCATCACGACGACCGCGGCGGCGCCGTCGGAGATCTGCGAGGACGAGCCGGCGGTGATCGTGCCGTCCTTGGAGAACGCCGGGCGCAGCCGGCCCAGGCTCTCGGTGGTGGTGTCGGGACGGATGCCCTCGTCGTCCTTGAACTGCACCGGGTCGCCATTGCCCTTGGACGAACGGCGCTGAGGGATCTCGACGGGCACCACCTCGTCGTCGAACAGCCCGTTCTTCCACGCCTCGGCGGCCCGCTGGTGGGACCGGGCCGAGAAGGCGTCCTGGTCCTCGCGCGAGATGCCGAGCTCGGCGTTGCAGGCCTCGGTGAGGGCGCCCATCGCCTGGGTGGTGAACACGTCCCACAGACCGTCGTACGACATGGAGTCGACCAGCTTCACGTCGCCGAACTTCACGCCCTCCCGCGACTTCGGCAGGAAGTGCGGCGCCTGGGTCATCGACTCCATGCCGCCGGCGACCACGACGTCGAACTCGCCGGCCCGGATCAGCTGGTCGGCCAGCGCGATCGCGTCGATGCCGGACAGGCAGACCTTGTTGATCGTGAGGGCCGGGACGGACATCGGGATGCCGCCCTTGACCGCTGCCTGGCGGGCCGGGATCTGGCCGGCCCCGGCCTGCAGCACCTGGCCCATGATCACGTACTCGACCTGCTCCGGTGCCACTCCCGCCTTGGCCAGCGCACCCTTGATGGCCACGCCGCCGAGGTCGGAGGCGGAGAAGTCCTTGAGGCCGCCGAGCAGCCTCCCCATCGGGGTCCGGGCTCCGGCGACGATGACGGAACCAGCCATGGCGCAACCTCCTGCAGAATGTCCGGACGAGCGCTGTCACGATAGCCGCATGCTCACCCGCATCGACCACGTCGGCCTGGCCGTGCGCGACCTCGACCAGGCGATCGCGTTCTACGCCCGCACCTTTGACGTGCACGTCGTGCACGAGGAGGTCAACGAGGAGCAGGGGGTGCGCGAGGCGATGCTGGCCGTCGGCGACTCGGGCTCCTGCATCCAGCTGCTGGCGCCGCTGCGCCCGGACTCGCCGATCGGAAAGTTCCTCGAGCGCGCCGGCGAGGGCATCCAGCAGGTCGCCTACGGCGTGGACGACATCGAGGCCGTGACGGCCGACCTGCGCGGCCGCGGGGTCCGCCTGCTGTACGACGAGCCGAAGCGCGGCACAGCGGGGTCGCGGGTCAACTTCGTTCACCCGTTGGACGCGATGGGGGTGCTGGTCGAGCTGGTCGAGGCGGCGCGGGGCACCGAAGAGCAATGACCCCACGCCGCCTCGCCAGTCGTGGGGTTACCCGGTGATCCGGTAGACCTGACCCCAGGCCTGGACGGTCATGGTCAGCAGCTGACCCTCCTCGACCAGCTCGGGGTCCGCGTTGGCCTTGTGCACCTGGGCGTCGAAGAGGAACGTCCCCTTCCGGCCCACCTGCGACGAGACGTCGATGATGCCGCTGGACTCCTCGTCTGTCGTGATCAGTCCGTGCGCTCCGGCGGCGAACCGCGCCGGGTCGAACTCGGCCACCACGCCGCGAGCGCCGTCCTCGATCCGGTAGGCCACGATCCGCGCCAGGTGCGCGTTGCCGCCCGGGTCCTCCTGCATCAGCAGGTTGCCGTGCGTGTCGATGGTCATGTTGTCCGGCTTGTTGAGGAACGGTGCCTCGGTGCCGTCCAGCAGCAAGGTCACCGTGCCGCCGAGCTCCGGGTGGGACACGTCGTCGTACCGGAGCCGCCACAGCCCACCGCCGTCACGGGTGACGCCGGGCTCGGCCTGCGTCGTGTCGCCGCCCTCGGTCGTGAGGAAGTAGTAGTCGTTGGGGTTGCGGGGGTCGAACGCCCCGTCCTCGATCCGGTTGAACGTGGTGCCGTCCGTGAGGGCCTCGGCGTTCTGGGCGGCACCCGACTGGGTCCAGTCGATCTCCGGCAGGGTGAACCGCTTTGTCACGCCCTTGGTGAAGCCGGCAGTCGTGCGCAGCGCCGGGGTGGCGGCACTCGCGACGCCGTCCACCTTGACCACGTGCAGGGTGCCGTCGGTCAGTCCGGCCTGCTCGACCGGCGAGCCGTCGGCCTGCTTGGTGCCTCTGTACACGCGCAGCTGCCCTGCGGCGTCGTCCTCGTCCCCCATGACGACGGTGCGCTGCGTCCCCGTCTGGGCCGCGAGGGTGTTCTCCCAAGAGAACAGCCCGAGGTGCGGGAGCTGGGTGGCGATGCCGTCGGCGGTGACGCCGAAGGCGCGCCCGTTGGCGCCGTTCTCCTCGTTCGCGAAGTAGACCTGCCCGTCGTAGCCGGTGCTGCTGGTGGCGTCCCAGAGCTGGCCCGGGGCGGTCAGTGCTCCCGAGCAGAAGCGGGCGAAGGCGGCGCTGAACGGAGCCAGCACACCTGCCGCCGACACGTAGCTGGAGGAGGTGTAGTCCCAGTACTTGACCGTCTTGATCAGGTCGTCGCCGGAGACGACCGCCCCGGTAGCGGGGTCGATCACCTCGTGCGACACGAACGCCCCCTTCTGGTCGTGGTCGCGCACGATGCCGGCGCCGGCAGTGAGCTCGTGGTTCAGGTAGACGTCGAGGCCGCCTTCGCCGACCGAGACGCCGAGCCCGTCCGGTATGCCCACCATCCGGTAGTGGTTGCCGGCCGTGTCGCCGACCGACCAGAGCGAGGTGATGCTGACACCGTCGGCCGCCGGCAGGACGTAAGGACTCACCGAGCTGGTCGGGCCGGTGGTCGCCACCGGCGCCCGGGCCGCGAGGGCTCCGGTCGGGGCGAGCACTGTCGCGAGCGAGACGGCGCCGGTGACGCCGGCGAGGGCGGCACCGCGCAGTGTTGGGCGTGAGGTCACGCGAACTCCTGAGTCTCGGGCGGTCCCCCGGTGGGGACCGCTGGCTCGGACGCTGTCAGCGGGCCGGAACAGCCCGGCGACCAGCGCATGACCCCCAGGTGAACGTCACCGGGACACGGCGGTCAGCGCCCGGATCCGCTCCGGCGCAGGTCGACCACGACCGGCGACCGGCGCATCGGCCCGCGCAGGCTGCTGGCGTCCATCACGTACGCCGTGGTGACGGACTCGTGACCCCGGGCTGGCCCGCGTGGTTACCGGTCAGTAGCATCGGGGCCTGTGAAGGACATCCTCGAGGCGATCCTGGCCGGCGACACCGACCCGGCGAGCTGGGCCTCGCTCGCGGTGCCGGAGCACTACCGCGGGGTGACCGTCCACAAGGACGAGGCCGAGATGTTCGAGGGGCGCCCGAGCCGGGACAAGGACCCCCGGGAGTCGCTGCACCTGGATGACGTGGCGACCCCGGAGGTGGGTCCCGGCGAGGCGCTGGTCGCAGTGATGGCCAGCGCCATCAACTACAACACCGTGTGGTCGGCCATCTTCGAGCCGGTGTCGACCTTCGCCTTCCTGGAGCGCTACGGCCGGCTGTCGCCGCTGTCCAAGCGGCACGACCTGCCCTACCACGTGCTGGGCTCCGACCTGTCCGGCGTCGTGCTGCGTACCGGCCCGGGCGTGAACGCCTGGAAGCCCGGCGACCAGGTGGTGGCGCACTGCCTCAGCGTCGAGCTGGAGAGCCCGGCCGGGCACAACGACACGATGCTCGACCCGGAGCAGCGGATCTGGGGTTTCGAGACCAACTTCGGCGGGCTGGCCGAGCTCGCGCTGGTCAAGTCCAACCAGCTGATGCCGAAGCCGGCCCACCTCACCTGGGAGGAAGCCGCGAGCCCCGGACTGGTCAGCTCCACGGCGTACCGGCAGCTCGTCTCGCGCAACGGTGCCGGGATGAAGCAGGGCGACATCGTGCTGATCTGGGGGGCCAGCGGCGGCCTGGGCTCCTACGCCACGCAGTACGCCCTGGGCGGTGGCGCGACCCCGGTCTGTGTAGTGTCCAGCGACGACAAGGCCGGCATCGTGCGCAGTATGGGTGCCGAGCTGATCATCGACCGCAGCGCCGAGGACTACCGGTTCTGGAAGGACGAGCACACCCAGGACCCCAAGGAGTGGATGCGGCTCGGCAAGCGGATCCGCGAGCTCACCGGTGGCGACGACGTGGACATCGTCTTCGAGCACCCGGGCCGCGAGACCTTCGGCGCCAGCGTCTTCGTCGCACGCAAGGGCGGCACCATCGTGACCTGCGCGTCCACGACCGGGTACCTGCACCAGTACGACAACCGGTACCTGTGGATGAACCTCAAGCGGATCATCGGCTCGCACTTCGCCAACTACCGAGAGGCCTGGGAGGCGAACCGGCTGATGACCCGCGCCAAGATCCATCCGACGCTGTCCAAGGCCTACCGGCTCGAGGACACCGGCCAGGCGGCCTACGACGTGCACCGCAACCTGCACCAGGGCAAGGTCGGCGTCCTCTGCCTGGCCCCGGAGGAGGGTCTCGGAGTGCGAGACGCCGAGCTGAGGGCCCGGCACGAGACGGCGATCAACCGGTTCCGGGACGTCTGACCGGCCCAGCGGCCGGCTCCCAGGTCAAGCCCCGGCCAAGCACGGCGGGCCGGGTCTGACAGGCGCGGCCGGGTTCTGACACGATGCGTAGCCATGGAGCACGACTCGTCCGACGTCGACGAGCCGCTCGCCGAGCGCGCTGGGCGGCTGCTCTACGCCGCCCAGGCGCAGGCCGACCGGCTCCGCGCGCAGACCGAGCAGGAGGTCGCGGCCGACAAGGCCGCGTCTGCCGAGCTGCGAGCCGAGGCGCAGCGGCTGCACGACGACGTGGCCGGCCGGCACGCCGAGGCCAGTCGGCTCGAGGAGGAGGCCGTACGCCGGCGGGCGGACGCCCTGGAAGAGGCCTCCCGCCGGTTGGAGAGCGCCCTCACCGAGTCCGAGCGGCTGCGCACGGACGCCGCCGCCGAGGCGCGCCAGCTGCTGGCGGACGCGGCCGACCAGGCGGCCCTGGTCGTGTCGTCGGCCTCGGCCACGGCCGACGACCTGGTGGCCCGCGGCCAGCGCGAGGCGGAGGGGCTGCGCGACGTCGCCGGGGCCGACGCCGACGCCACCCGGGCGCAGGCCCAGGCCCACCGGGACAAGGCGCACCAGGACGCCGAGGCGATCGTGACCGAGGCTCGCGAGGAGCCCGCGCGTCGCAGGACCGAGGTGGCCGACGAGGTCGCGTCCCGCCTGGCGCAGGTGCAGGAGGAAGTCGAGGCACTCGTCGCTGGCGCCCGCCAAGAGGCGGACGCGGTGCTCGCCGAGGCCGCCGCCTCCGCGGCCGAGACCAGAGCC
>JAVEDA010000293.1 GCA_030841195.1 Actinomycetota bacterium
GAGGAGATCAAGATGGCGATCGGGTCGGCCTTCCCGGCCCCCGACGAGCCGCACGCCGAGATCCGCGGCCGGGACCTGGTCTCGGGCCTGCCGAAGACGATCGTGGTCAGCGCCGAGGAGATCCGCAAGGCGATCGAGGAGCCGGTCAACTCGATCATCGACGCGGTCAAGACCACCCTCGACAAGTGCCCGCCGGAGCTGTCCGGCGACGTGATGGACCGCGGCATCGTGATCACCGGCGGTGGCGCCCTGCTCAAGGGGCTGGACGAGCGGCTGCGGCACGAGACCGGCATGCCCATCCACCTCACCGACCGGCCGCTGGACTCGGTGGCGCTGGGGTCGGGCAAGTGCGTCGAGGAGTTCGAGGCACTGCAGCAGGTGCTGATCTCCGAGCCGCGGCACTAGGTCGGTGGCCGTGGTCGGCCGCGCCCGGGCTCGATGAACAGGGACACCCGACGCACCCGGGTGCTGCTCGCGCTGCTGCTCATCACCTCGATCGCCCTGATCACCATCGATTACCGCGGTGGTGACAGCTCGCCGCTCGACGGCGTGCGCTCGGCTGCCGCGGCCGTGTTCGGTCCGGTGGAAAGAGTGGCCGCGGCCATCGCGAGCCCGGTCAGCGACGCCGTCGACAGCGTCGGCAGCCTCGGTGACGGCCGGGACGAGGCCGCCCGGCTGAAGCGGCAGAACCAGGAGCTGAAGCGGCGGCTGCGCACCGGCGCCCTGGACCGCCACCGGGCCCAGGAGCTCGACGACCTGCTGCACCTGGCCGGCGCCGGGCGCTACAAGATCGTGCCGGCCCGGGTGATCGCGATCGGGACCGCGCAGACCTTCTCCTGGACGGTCACCCTGGACGCCGGCAGCCGGGACGGGCTGCGGCCGGACATGACGGTGCTCAACGGCGACGGACTGGTCGGCCGGGTCAAGACGGTCGGACCGTCGACCGCGACCGTGCTGCTCGCCGTCGACCCGGAGTCGTCGGTGGGCGTGCGACTCGAGTCCACCATGGAGGTCGGCTTCACCACCGGCCACGGCGCCCACCACGACCTGGACCTCCAGCTGCTCGACGGCCAATCGACGGTCGAGCGCGGGGACCGGCTGGTGACCTTCGGCTCGCAGGGCGACATGCCCTACGTCCCCGGTGTGCCGGTGGGCTCGGTGGTGTCGGTGACCGGCACACCGGGCTCGCAGACCCGGACGGCGGTCGTGTCGCCGTACGTCGACTTCACCTCGCTGGACCTCGTGGGCATCGTGGTCGAGCCGCCCCGCGCTGACCCGCGGGACGCCGTCCTGCCGCCGCGGCCGGTCTCGCCCACCCCGACCCCGACCCCGACGGTCACGGTCACCGTGACCCCGAAGCCGGGGGGCTGAGGCGTGCCTCCCGCCCGGGCCGTGCTCGCGGTCGTGCTGCTCACGGTGGCGCTGGCCCTGCAGGTCACCCTGATGTCGCGGCTGCCGCTGCCTGGCGCGACCCCCGACCTGCTGCTGCTGGTCGTCGTCGCCCTGGCGCTGGCCCACGGGCCCGGCTTCGGCCTGGTCTGCGGCTTCGGGGCCGGCCTGGCCGTGGACCTGGTGCCGCCGGCGGACCACGAGGTCGGCAGATGGGCGCTGGTCCTGACCCTCGTCGGCTACCTGGCCGGCATGGCCCGGGACCAGACCCGACGGTCAGCGTTCGTGCCACTCGTCGTCGTCGCGGTCGCCGGCGCCGGCTCGGTCCTGGCGTACGCCGGGGTGGGTGCCCTGATGGACGACCCGAACGTGACCTGGGGCGCGGTGCGCAGCCTGTTGCCGACCGCAGTTGTCTACGATGTCGTCCTGAGCGCGTTCGTCCTTCCGGCGGTCCTCGCGGTGGCTCGGCGGGCCGAGGCGGACCAGGCGGCCTTCGCGTGACGCGCGACGGGAGAGAGTCGCGATGAGTGAGCGCAGCCGGCTGCGGCTGGTGGTGCTGCAGGTGCTCGTCCTGTCGCTGCTCGCCACCCTGCTGGGGCGGATGTGGTACTTGCAGGTCGCGGCGTCGGAGAACTACAAGACAGCCGCCGCCGAGAACGGCACCCGCGAGATCGTCACCCCCGCCACCCGCGGGATGATCCTGGACGCGCGGGGCCGGCCGCTGGCCCGCAACCGCACCGCCCTGGTCGTCTCGATCAGTCGCACCGCGATGCTGCGCCAGCACGACGGCGGCCACGCCCTGGTCGCGAAGGTGGCCAAGGTCATCGGCCAGCCGGTGCAGGACGTGTGGGACCGGACCCGGCTCTGCGGCTCGGACGGCGCGCCGCCGGCCCCCCGGTGCTTCAACGGCTCGCCCTACCAGCCGATCCCGGTGACCGACGAGGCCAGCACCGCGATGGCGCTGCAGATCATGGAACGGCGCGAGGACTTCCCCGGGGTGACGGCCGAGCTCACGTCCGTCCGGGAGTACCCGCAGCCGCTCGGCGCCAACGCCGCCCACGAGCTCGGCTACCTCGGCCCGGTCACCGACGCCGAGCTGAAGGGCCGCGCCGCGAGCGCCCACCGTGGTGTGAAGAACGAGACCGTGCTGCAGGGCACCGACCTGATCGGCCGGACCGGCTTGGAGCGGGAGTACGACGACGACCTGCGCGGCCGCCCCGGCGTCAAGACGCTCGCGGTGGACCACCAGGGTGGCGTGAACGGTGTGCTGTCCGAGACCCAGCCGACCGCGGGCAACATGCTGGTCACCACCATCGACGCCAAGGTGCAGGCGGTGGCCGAGGCGCAGCTCAAGGCCGCCATCATGCGGGCCCGCCACACCGGTGACATCAACAAGGGCTTCGCCAAGTACAAGGCGGACTCCGGCGCGGTGGTCGTGCTCGACGTGCGGACCGGCGGCATCGTGGCGATGGCCAGCTACCCGACGTACGACCCGAACATCTGGGTCGGCGGCATCAGCAGCAAGGACTACAAGTCGATCGCCAGCAAGAAGAACAACTACCCGAACCAGTCCCGCGCCTTCCAGGGGGAGTTCGCGCCCGGCTCGACGTTCAAGGCGATCTCTACTCCCGCGGCGGTCCGGGCCGGCTACTCGCTGAACGGCACGTACCCCTGCCCCTCGGCCTACCCGATCGGCGGGTCGCTGAAGGGGAACTACGAGTCCGAGGCGTTCGGCATGATCTCGTTCCGCCGGGCGATCCAGGTGTCCTGCGACACGGTCTTCTACAAGTTCGCCTACGAGACCTGGCTGCGCGAGGGCGGGCTGCACCCGAAGAAGGGCGTCAAGGACCCGTTCACCCAGATGGCCAAGGGCTTCGGTCTCGGAAAGGCCACCGGGCTCGACCTGCCCAGCGAGGCGGACGGCCGGATCGCCGACCGGGCCTGGAAGAAGGCCTACTGGCGGGCCACCAAGGACTTCTACTGCGCCAAGGCGAAGACCGGGTACCCGGAGGTCGCGAAGAGCGACCCGCAGCGGGCGGCCTACCTGCTGCAGCTGTCCAAGGAGAACTGCGTCGACGGCTGGGCCTACCGCGGTGGCGACGCGGCGAACTTCGCCATCGGGCAGGGCGACACGCTGGTCACCCCGCTGCAGCTGGCCCGGGTCTACGCCGCGGTCGCCAACGGCGGCACCCTGGTGACCCCGCACCTCGGCAAGGCGATCGTCACGCCGGAGGGCAAGCTGGTCCGCAACATCGAGCCCAAGCCCGCCGGTCGCGTCCCGGTCAGCGCGGCGACCCTGAGCTGGGAGCGGTCCGCGCTGCGCTCGGTCACCGAGGTCGGCACAGGTTACGGCCCGTTCTTCCGAGCCGGCTTCCCGATCGACAAGCTGCCGGTGGCCTCCAAGACCGGGACCGCCGAGGTCTATGGCAAGCAGTCGACCTCGTGGTTCGCCACCTACGCGCCGGCCGACAAGCCGCAGTACGCCGTGGTGATGATGGTCAGCCAGGGCGGCACCGGGTCGGGCATCTCGGGACCGTCGGTCGCCGAGATCTACAAGACGCTGTTCGGCATCAAGGGGCAGCAGGTCGACCTGGCTGCTGCTTCGCCGCCCGGCGGGCACCCGACGACCGCACTGCCCGTGGTGCGCCCGGACGGGACGGTCGTGTCCCCGGAGGCGCGGCGGCCGGCCGCCGACCGGGTGCCCGTGGTCACCGCACCGAACCTTCCTGCCCCGGACCTGCTCGCCTACCGGCGCGACGAGGAGGGCCGGCGATGAGCGTCGGCTACCGCCCCGCGCCGTACACCGTGCCGCCGGCCCGGCGCGGCTCCCGGCTGCTGCACCGCGACTCGGCGGTGCGCCGGATCGACTGGACCCTGATGTTCGCGGTCTTCGGCCTCTGCGCGTACGGCGGCGCGCTGGTCTGGTCGGCGACCCGGCAGGGCGCCCTCGACACCGGCGGCGACCCCACGGCGTTCCTCAAGAAGCACTGCCTCAACGTGGCCATCGGGCTGGTGCTCGGCGTGGTGGCCTCGGTCTTCGACTACCGGATGCTGCGGGCCTACGCACCTGTCCTCTACCTGCTCTCGATCGCCGGGCTGGTGGCGGTGCTGTCGCCGCTGGGGACCACGATCAACGGCTCGCACTCGTGGATCGTGCTGCCTGCGGGCTTCTCGATCCAGCCCTCCGAGATGGCGAAGGTCGCCCTGGTCGTCGGCATGGCGATGCTGCTGTCGGAGAAGCGCGACGCCGAGGACACCCCTCGCGACCTCGACGTGGTCATGACGCTGGCCTTCGCCGCCGTACCGCTTGCTCTGGTCATGCTGCAGCCCGACCTCGGCACCGCCTTGGTCGTGTCCGCGATCGTGCTCGGCGTGGTGGCGGTCTCCGGCGCGCCGCTGCGGTGGGTGGTGGGTCTGGTGCTGGGTGCGGTGCTGA
>JAVEDA010000335.1 GCA_030841195.1 Actinomycetota bacterium
CGGGCCGACCGGTTCGAGGAGTGGCCGTTCTGGCCCACCCACGGCCGGGCGCCGGCGCGGACCGAGCCGGTGGTGCTGGGTCGCGACGACGTGCCGGCAGGTCGGTACGCCGAGTGGGTGCGCTCGCAGTCACTGAGCGCCGGGGTGTACCGGATCGCTGCCGGTGGTGTCGACGACCAGTCGCCGCACCGTGAGGACGAGGTCTACGTGGTGACGGCCGGTGCGGCCGAGCTCGAGGTCGAGGGCCGCCGGACACCGGTGGGGCCGGGCACGGTTGCGTTCGTCCCGCGACGGGCGGACCACCGGTTCGTGGACGTCACGGCGGACCTGGAGGTCAGTGTGGTGTTCGCACCGCCCGAGTCCGACGGCTCCGGCGCCGAGGACTAGAGGCTCAGCCGGCCGACGCAGGTCTGGCCGCTGCTCAGGTTGCGGGCCCGAGCCACCAGGTTGTCGGTCCCAGCGCGGTTGGCGATCAGTCGCTCGACACTGAACGAGCCGCTGGCGCCGCCGGTCGTGGCGCGCGTGGCCACCGCGAGGACACCGTTGTCGCGGATCCGCACGCGCCAGGTCTGGCCGCTGCGGTTGGAGTCGACCTCCCACTCAGCCTCGATCCGGCCGTTGTCGTGCTTGGCCTTGAGCTTCCAGTCGGCCGAGCCGCTGCAGGAGCCGGTGCGGATGATGGCGTCGCCGCCGCTCGCGTGCGCGAGCGGGGCGCCGGTGACGACGAGGGCGGTGCTGAGGGCGGCAATCGCGAGGGTGGTGCGCATGAGGGTTCCTCCGTGGTCGGTACGTCGGGTGGACACCACCGATCCTGCGGCCGTGTTGCGCTCCCGTGGTCGCGGTTAACGTTGCGTTAGGGAGCGGGTGGCCGAGACTTATCCGGGGCCGGCGAGAACCGGTCGAGCCGCTCGTCGACGTGGGCCCGCGCCTGGTGGGCGCTGGCCGGCACGCCGGTCACGGCGGTCAGGAAGCGGTCGCTCGTCAACGACTGGAGCTGCAGGTCGGTAAGGGCCCGAACCGTCGCGGTCCGTGGCACCCGGCGCAGCAGGGCGATCTCGCCGAATACCTCGCCGGGGCCTAGCGTCGCCACGAGCTTGCCGTCACCGCGCACCTCGGCAGTGCCGTCCACGATGATGTAGAACCGGTCGCCCTCCTCGTTCTGCGCGAAGACGGTCTTGCCGGCAGCGACGGAAAGCGGTTCGAGGCCGCGGGCCAGCTGCTCGACGATGGGCAGCGGCAGCGGCGCGAACATCTCCACCTTGCGGAGCAGGCCGACCTCCTGGTCGAGACCGACCATGGCGGTGTCCAGCCGACGCAGCCTCGGCCAGCTGGCGGCGGTCACGACCGGGCCGACCAGACCCACGACGATGAGTGCTCCCGTCAGCCCGAGCAGGTCGATCACGAAGGGGCTGACGGCCGCGCCGGCGGCGAAGCCGAGGGCACCGATGCTCTCGAGCAGGCCGAACACCCGGGCCATCACCGTGTCCGAGGTGAGCCGGGCCATCAGGGTGAACAGACCGACGTCGACGAGGGCGTTGCCGAGGCCGATCACGGCGAGGAGAACGAGCGTGGCGGGCTCGTTGGCAAGCACGGCCACCATCGCCAGCGGCAGCCCCCACAGCACCACCCCGAGGCCGAACCAGCGGGCCAGCCGCTTGGTGCCCACCAGCAGCGAGGCGGCCACCGACCCGGCCACGGCGCCCATGCCGACCGCCGCGTTCAGCGCGCCGACCCCGGACTCGCCGGTCCCGAGCAGGTCGAGGGCCACGACGACGGAGAACACGGTCAGTGCGCCGCGGGTGAAGATCTGGGCAACCGTCAGCCGGAACAGCAGCCTCAGGTCGCGATGTCCGCCGACGGCACGCAGTCCCTCCACCAGATCGGCGAGCGGGCGCATGCGCCGGCCGGACCGCGTGACAGTGTCGGTGTGCACCGCCAGCATCAGCGCAGCCGACCAGGCGGATGACGCGGCAGCGGCCGCGAGCACGGCGGTCACGCCACTGGTGCTGAGCAGCACCGCCGCGACCAGTGGACCCACCAGCGTCGCCAGCGAGTCGAGCATCCCGCGAACGACATTCGCGCCGGCCAGCTCGTAGGGCGTGCGGCACAGCGACGGCAGCAGGGCTGAGTGTGCCGGTCGGTAAAGGGTGGCCACGACTGTCGAGAGAGCCGCCAGCGCGTAGACGGCGGCGACCGAGCCGTCGGCGGCCACGAGCACTGCCGTGCCGGCCGTCGCGCCGGCCCGGACCGCCGACACGACGACGAGGACCCGCTCGCGGGGCCACCGATCGGCGTACGGCGTGAGGACGGGCGCGAGCAGCGCTGAGGGAAGCATTCGCAGGACCGAGACCAGCCCGACCGCCGCGGCGCCGCCGTGGCGGAACGCGTAGACCCCGAGGGCCACCGTGAAGGCCCACTCCGCCGCCCACGCTCCGAAGAAGGCGAGCTGCGCGCGGCGGAGGTCGCGGCTGCGGAATGTGGTGGCGAAGGCCCCGCGCGCGGCTGCCAGCGGGCCAGTCCCCCCGGGTGCGGGCACGATGGCACGGTACTCGCGCCGCGCGGGTGCGGCTGCCAGGCTCAGCCCATGACCCAAGAGCTGCTCAGTCAGGTTGAGAACTTCCAGCGTGTCGTGATGGACCGGGACGCCGCCCTCGCCGAGTCGGTCCTCGACGACGGCTACAAGCTGATGCTGGTGCAGCCCATGCCCGCCGCGGTGCCGCGGGAGGCGTGGCTCGGGCTGCTGCCGGACTACGTCGTGCACGAGTATCTGGTCGAGGAGCAGACCGTCGATGTCGATGGCGACACCGCCGCGGTCCTGTCCAGGGTTCGGATGCGCGCCGACGTACTCGGCGAAGATCGAAGCGGCACGTTCGTCCTCACCGACGTGTGGCGCCAGCGATCCGGCGGCTGGCGGGTCTGGCGCCGGCACTCGACACCGGCGACCGCCGGGCGACTGCCCAACAGCAACTGAGCGGCTCGCGGCTTGGCTACGCTAGGGAGCGACTGGGAAGACTGTCGTCCTGAGGAACTTCTCGACGAAGGCCCCCTGGTCCCGCCGGCGTGGCGCAACTGGTAGCGCACCCGACTTGTAATCGGGCGGTTCGCGGTTCGAGTCCGCGCGTCGGCTCTCGTATTTCCGCAGGTCAGGGCCATATTCGTCGCCGTAGCGGACTTCTGGATCAAGCCGAAATTGGCCGGCTCTCACAGAACTCTCACAGATCGCGCGTGATCGCCTGGCCGAAGGCCTCGCCGAGGGAACGCATCTCGGCGG
>JAVEDA010000344.1 GCA_030841195.1 Actinomycetota bacterium
GAGTACAAGGACATGATCAAGGCCGGCATCATCGACCCGGCCAAGGTCACCCGCTCGGCGCTGCAGAACGCGGCCTCGATCGCGGCCTTGTTCCTCACCACCGAGGCCGTCATCGCCGACAAGCCGGAGAAGGCTCCGGCCGGCGGCGGCATGGGTGGCGGCGACGGCGGCATGGGCGGCATGGACTTCTAGTCCGACCCAGGCACCACCGCACGACCGCAGACACACAGCACGATCCGGAGGGGCGGTTCCCGACAGGGAGCCGCCCCTCCGGCGTACGCCGGTCAGCCGGCCCGCCCAAGAGCTCCCGGCGGAAGGCACCACAGTGCGAGCGTGGTCGTGGCGCGGCCGCTGGGGTTACCTGGCAACGGACTGTGAGGACTCCGGCGCCGCACCGTGATCCAGGTCACCTGCCGACGAACACACAATCCCCGGCCTTTGCAGCCCAAGCGGCCTCCGATCGGCCCGCACTGTGTGCCGTTCGGCAGGTCTGCTCAGCCGTCGGCGTCGACGGTGGCACCGTCGATCGGCGAAAGGCACCACAGTGCGCACGTGGTCGGTGCGACGCGGAGCGGCCTCGCGCCTGAAGACTCGCTCCGAACGCGGTGTGGCGCGGCCACTGTGGTACCTGGCACCTGTGGGGATTTCGGCCGCGGTCTGCTCGGTCTAGGCGACCGACTGGGACTCGCCGGCGCCGACCGTGTGCAGGTGGCTGATCGCCTGGCGGTACGAGCCGACCAGCCCGCACTCGACGTACGGGACACCGGCCTCGGCGCAGAACGCCCGCACCATCGGCTGGGCCCGGCGCAGCGACGGGCGGGGCATGCTCGGGAACAGGTGGTGCTCGATCTGGTAGTTCAGGCCGCCCAGCGCGAAGTCGACGACCGGGTTCCCGCGGATGTTGCGGGAGGTGATGACCTGCCGGCGCAAGTAGTCCCAGTTGTCCTCGGGGCGCTCCATCGGCATCCCCTTGTGGTTCGGCGCGAACGAGACGCCCATGTAGAGACCGAAGACGCCCTGCTGCACGGCCACGAACGCCAGCGCCTGCCCGAGCGGCAGCACCAGCGCGACCACCGCGACGTACGCCGACACGTGCAGCAGCAGGAGTGACCCCTCGATCCAACGCGATCGGACCGGGCCGCTGCGCAGGGCGCGGGCGCTGGCCAGATGCAGGTGCAGGCCTTCGAGCAGCAGCATCGGGATGAACAGGAAGGCCTGGATCGTCGTCAGCAGCCGGGCGAAGCCGCGCCGGCTGCCGGCCTGGTGGGCGTCGAAGACCAGGGCACCGGCGCGCACGTCGGGATCGCGCTCCAGGTCGTTCGGGTGCGCGTGGTGCCGGCTGTGCTTGTCCATCCACCAGCCGTAGCTCAGGCCGATGCCCGCGTTGCCGGCGATCAGGCCGAAGGCGTAGGTGGCCCACCGGGTCCGGAACACCTGCTTGTGGCCGGAGTCGTGCCCGAGGAAGCCGACCTGGGTGAACATCACGCCGAGGAAGGCCGCCGTGACGAGCTGCCACCAGGTCTGGCCGAGAACGACGAACAGAACCCACCCGGACGCGAGCAGCGCCGCGGTCGCGGCGATCTTCCAGCGGTAGTAGCCGGGCCGGCGGCGCAGCAGGCCAGCGGCCTTGACCCGCCGGGAGAGCTCGGAGTAGTCGCTGCCCCGCCGATCCGCTACCGGGGCGTCGACAGGTTGGGACGAGATCTGAGCCGTCATGAGCGCGCCTGCTTCCCTTGAGACCCGACACGCGATCGCCGAGGTCTGGGACGGCCCGCTTGCAGTCCCCCGAGAGTACGCCCTTGGGGAAGGTCAGGTCAGCGGTCGCACCCAGGTGGCCTCGCCCGCGTCCAGGTGCAGCTCGGCGTCGCACTCGGCCGCGGCGTCGGGGTCGTGGGTCGCGAGCACGACGGCAGCGCCGCGGTCGGCCTCGGCGCGCAGGAGCAGCACCACCCGGGCCCGGTTCACAGCGTCCAGCTCGCTGGTCGGCTCGTCCGCGAGCACCGCGCTGCCCCGCTGGGCGAGGCCGCGGGCCACTGCCACGCGCTGCTGCTGCCCACCGGAGAGCTCCTCGATCAGCTGGCTGCCGGCGGCGCCGAGCCCCACCGACTCGAGCGCCTCCTCGGCCCGCTGGGCGGCCTCGGCCGGCGGAACCCCTGCGGCGAGCAGCGGGACGATGACGTTCTCGCTGGCCGTCAGGACGCTGGCCAGCGCGTTGTCCTGGGGGATGAGCACCACCCCGGCCGCGCTGGTCTCGTCGCGGTCCTGCGGTACGGCGCCGTCGATCTCGACCTTGCCCTGCGCGGGGCGGACGAGACCGGCCAGGGTCCACAGCAAGGTCGTCTTCCCGGCGCCGGACGGACCGGTCACCGCGACCATCCGGCCGGGCCGGGCATGCAGGTCGACACCGGTGAGGACCTCGTGGCCGTCGTAGTCGACGTGCACGTCGCTAGCCACGATCTCGGTCATGACGGGTTCCTGTCCGGCTTGTCGGTGCGATCCAGCCGCACGGCGTCCTCGTCGACGATCGTCACCCGCAGCAGCGAGCCGGGCGGGACGCGCTCCAGCACGTCCGGCGGCAGTGTCAGCGAGCCGTCCCGGGCGACCACCGCGAAGTCCTCGCCGCGGCGCCCCTCGGCACCCACCCGGCCGTCCCGGATCGTGACGGTCCGCGGCAGCCGCTGTGCCACGTCCGGGTCGTGCGTCACGGCGACCACCGTGGTGCCCAGGTCGCGGTTGATGTCGCTGACGGCGGCGAGCACCTCGTCGCGACCCTCGTGGTCGAGCTGGCTGGTCGGCTCGTCCAGCAGCAGCAGCCCAGGACGGGCGGCCAGCCCGACGCCGACCGCAAGCCGCTGGCGCTGCCCCGGCGACA
>JAVEDA010000220.1 GCA_030841195.1 Actinomycetota bacterium
TGGAGCGCAGCTTGCGGCCGTCACCGAAGTCTGAGCCGATCAGCGCGGTGAGGTCGACGTTGAGCGCACCGGCGTACCAGGCGGCGGTGGCGCCGCTGAGGTCGTAGGCCTGGTCGGCGTCGACCGCACCGGTCGCCGGACCGCCCTCGACCCGGTCGTAGAGCCCGGCCCGGCACCGGTAGGCGTCGGTCCGCAGGTCGTCGCAGACGACGCGGTCCAGCCCCGCGGTCTCGGCCAGCCGCAGCGCCACCCGGCCGGACCGGGCGTCGACGAGAACCACGTCCGCGACGTCGAGCCGGTTCGGCGAGTGCACCGGCACCCGCCAGACCGCACGCAGCGCCGGCATCGCGGACGGCTCGACCAGCGACGGGTCCAGCAGCCAGCGGGTCGGTCGGCCGGCCACCAGCGTCGACGCGGGCAGGCCGTGCCGGGCGGCCACGGCGCGGCGCGCGCTGCGGGCGGCCGCCGATGCCTCCACCTGGTACGCCGGTGCCGGGCCGGCGTCGCGCGCGGTCTCGCCGGACACCGACAGCAGACCGCCCTGGCCGTCGAGGACCGTGACGAGCTGGCCGCCTAAGACCGGCAGCCCGTCGCGGGTCTGCTGGAAGCGCACGACGTCGCGGCCGGACACCCGGGTGACCGACAGCGTGCGAAGGTCGTCGGACCGGACCCCGAAGGAGGCGCCGACCCGGTCCAGGTGGCGGCGAGCGGCGGCCTCTGCCGGCAGCCCTGCCTGCTGACCCGGCGTCCGGGCTCCATCGGCGGCGAGCAGGCGGACCCGGCCGGCCCCGTCCCGGACCAGCCGCACGGCCGGGTCGCCGCTCACGGCGTGCGCAGCGGCCGCGGCGCGGGTCGCGGGGCTGGCCGGCGGCGCGGTCAGCACCGCGGCGAGGGCGACGAGGGCCAGGGCGGCGGCCGGCAGCCGGGCCGTGCGGGCGGTGCGGTGCGGCACGCGGTCCCCTGAGAGCCTCGGCGCGGGCGGATGGGCCAAACGACGACAGACCGCCACGGACCGTCGCCCTCGAAGGGTACTGAGCAGCGACCCGCTCCGTCGGCGGTTCATCGGCGTGGTGGCGGGAATGGTCGAGCCGTGGCAGCGAACACGTCGATGGGCTGGCGGGTGCTCGGCGGGATCTCCGCGATCCTGGCCGGTCTGGCGGCCCGAAAGCTCCTGGTGACGGCCTGGCGCCGGACCACCGGCAACAACCCGCCCGCCAACCCGGCGGCGCCCGGCACCGCCTGGCGCGAGGCGATCCCCTACGCGCTGGCCAGCGGGGCCGCGATGGGCCTGGCTCGGATGCTCGCGACCCGCAAGGCCGCGAGCTACTACCGCAAGTCCACCGGACACCTGCCGCCCGGCATGGAAGAGGTCACCTAGCCCCCACAGGGCCGGCCCACCGTCGTACGCTCGACGAATGCTCCCTGCCCTGCGCGACCACCGCGGCAAGCCGGCCGCGCCGCTGCGGCTGCTCGCGGTGCTGGTGGTGCTCGGGATGCTGCTGCTGGCGGCCCCGGTGCTGGTGCCCGTCGTCCGCTGGGCCACCGGCCTGCTCTGAGTCAGACAAGAGCGCCGAGCCATCCGGGACCTGGCCGCCTGACGCAAGTTACCCGTCGGTAGGATCGCGGTCGCCCTACGCTGACCGCGCCACCGACCCTGGAGGACCCGTGCGACTCGCCATCGGGCTGGTCATGACGCTGGCCGCGTTCGCGGTCGTCGGCCGCCGCGTGCACTACCTGTACCGGCTGATCGGCTCCGGCCAGCAGGCGCCCGGCCGCCTGGACGGCATCGGGACCCGCGCCAAGGACCAGCTGCGCGAGGTGTTCGGCCAGCGCAAGCTCCTGCAGTGGTCGGTGCCCGGCGTGGCGCACTTCTTCACCTTCTGGGCTTTCATCGTGCTGGCTGCCACCATCCTCGAGGCCTACGGGGCGCTGTTCGACCGCGACTTCGCCATCCCGGTGATCGGGCACTGGCCGCTGCTCGGGTTCCTCGAGGACTTCTTCGGCGTGGCCGTGCTGCTCTCGCTGGCGACGTTCACTGCGATCCGCATCGCGCAGGCGCCGAGCCGCAAGCAGCGGCGGTCCCGGTTCTACGGGTCGCACACCGGCGCGGCCTGGCTGGTGCTGTTCATGATCTTCAACGTCGTCTGGACGCTGTTCCTCTACCGCGGCGCGCAGGTGAACACCGGCGTCTTCCCGTACGGCGACGAGGCGTTCGCGTCGCAGGCGGTAGCCAATCTGCTGGAGCCGCTCGGCGACGACGCCAACGAGGCGCTGGAGACCATCGGCATCCTGCTCCAGATCGGGGTGGTGCTCGGCTTCCTGGTGCTGGTCGTCTACTCCAAGCACCTGCACATCTTCCTGGCGCCGCTCAACGTCCTGACCAAGCGGGAGCCCAACGCGCTCGGCCCGCTGCAGCCGATCATGGTCGACGGTAAGCCGGTCGACTTCGAGAACCTGGACGAGCTGGACGAGGACACGGTGTTCGGCCGCGGCAAGGTCGAGGACTTCACCTGGAAGGGGATGCTCGACTTCGCGACCTGCACCGAGTGCGGGCGCTGCCAGGACCAGTGCCCGGCCT
>JAVEDA010000352.1 GCA_030841195.1 Actinomycetota bacterium
ATCAGCAGGCCTCCGGCGACCGCGGTGGACCCGCTGATGAGCAGGAAGCGGGCCCTTTCGGCGCCGGAGACCGGACGGGCCAGCAGTGCGAGCGTGGCCCGCCTCACCGCAGCACCGACTCGGTCTCGATGACGCCGTCCCGGAGCCGTACCTCTCGATCGGCCCGGGCGGCTACCACGTTGTCGTGGGTGACCAGCACGACGGACGCACCGCGTTCCCGGGCGGCTCCCACGAGGAGGTCCAACAGGAGCTCCCCGCCGAGCGTGTCCATGCTGCCGGTCGGCTCGTCAGCGAACACCACGGCCGGGCCGGTGACCAACGCCCTGGCCACCGCCGCACGCTGAGACTGCCCGCCAGAGAGCTCGGCCGGGGTCGCGTCGCGGGCGTCGTCCATGCCGGTGCGTTCCAGCCAGGACGCGGCCGCCGTTCTCGCAGCCTGGCGGTCGTGACCCTCGAGGAGGAGTGGCAACGCCACGTTGTCCAGAACGCTGAGATCCGGGACCAGCTGGCCGAACTGCAGCACGATGCCCACCCGGCGCCGACGCAGCCGGGTGCGCTCGGTCTCGTCCAGACGGTCGAGGTCCTGCCCGAGCAGGCGCACCAAGCCACCCTGCGGGCGCACGATGCCCGCCGCCACGTGCAGCAAGGTGGACTTGCCGCAGCCGCTGGGACCGGTGACGGCCACCACCTCCTCCGGCAGGACACGCAACGCCACCCCCCGCAGCGCCACTGTGCGTCGGTACGAGTGCTCAATGCCGTGCAGCTCAACCACCGGCGTCTCGACTGTCCCCGTCATCGTGCTGCCTCCTGCGTCGTAGTTGGCTGGCCTTTGGCACTGGCACCGTCGGCCGCCGCGACGCGTGCGACCGCAAGGTCCAGCCAGCGCAGATCGGCGTCGAGGTGGGCCACCAGATGGTCCCGGGCCAGTCGAGCGGCCGGGTCGGCACCCGGGCCCACGTCGGTCAACTCGCGCATCCGGCGCAGGTGCGCCAGCCGCTGGCCCTGAAGGAAGCCAGCAGCGTCGCCGCCTGTGCGCAGCGCCGCGACCGCCTTACGCACGATCTCGTCAGCGCCGGCGGAACCAGCCGGGGCCGGCTCACTGAGCCAGTCCCGGACTCGGGCCCGCCCGGCATCCGTCACGGCGTAGACCGTGCGCTCCGGTCCGCCGTCGATCCGGGTCTCGACAACCTCCGCGAGGCCATCACGTTCCAACCGGGCCAACGTCGCATACACCTGGCCGTACGCCAGCGGCCGCGCGTCGGGAAACCAGTCGTCGTGATCCCGTTTCACGTCGTACCCATGCGCCGGCCGAGCTCGCAAGATCGCCAGAACCACTTCCGCCGTCGACATACCGCGACTATACACACAGCGTATACATCAGGTGAATAGTTGTCGGTTGGGAGCGGCGCACATTCAGCCAGCGCGCTCGACCCGCACGAGCCAGTCAGCGACGAGCGCGCGCAGGATGACCGGCTTCTCGTGGGGCAGTGCGTGGCCCGCGTCATCGACCACGGCGAGCGAGGCGTGCGGGTAGTGGTCCAGGAGGTCGGCGGCGGCCGCGTACCCGACCGTCGAGTCCAGCCGGCCCGCCACGACCAACGTCGGTCCGGCGTACGCCGGTCCGTGGTCGGGCGCGAGCTCCCATCGCTCGCCGGTTCGCTCGAGCGCCGCCTGGTCGACGAGCGCGGCGGCGGGGGCGACGTAGCGTTCGTACCGCTCTAGCATCTCCGGGGTCTGGACCACGAAGTAGCTCCGGAAGTCCTCGTCGCCGATCTCACCTGACCCGACGACGACGCGATGCGCCGGGACGTCGCGCAGGTTCGGGAGTAGTGGACACACCAGTGCGAGACCAGCGACCTGACTCGGCGCCCTCGCGGCCATCGCCTGCGCGTAGTAGCCGCCGGCCGAGTGACCGATCAGCAGGTACGCCGTCCCGTCGCTGACCTCGCCGGCGAAGTCGAGCAGCGCGGCGAGGACGTCCTCTGCGCTGCGCAGTCCGTCAGGAGCCGGCGTCCGGCCCATGCCGGGGAGGTCCGGATAGATCCGCCGGAACCCCGCAACGCCGGCGAAGACCGGCTCGAAACAGGCTTCCGGCTCGCGGTGGTCGACGCCGGCCCCGTGTAGCACCAGCACCGGTCGGCCCATTCCGTGTTCCACGTAGTTGACAGCGATCTTGCCCTCTCGAGTCCCCATGTGGAGGAACCCAACCATGCGTAGGAGGAGCTGGCGACCGCTGCGTGCCACCGCTCAGAGTCGCTCCCGCGGGCCTGTGCTCGCGGAAGTTGGGCACTCTAGGTACGACGTCTACGCGGGGCCACCGCGGAGCGGCTTGTCGGCCTGGATTCTGCGCTCGTTGTCGCGCAACCTGGGCTCGTAGTGCGTGAAGAACACCTTGCCGACCAGGTCACGGCGGCTGCGCACCCCGGTCTTGTCGAAGACGCTCTTGAGGTGCTGCTGGACGGTGTGGGGGCTGACGAACAGCTCTCTGGCGATGTCACCTGTCGAAGCGCCCTGCAGCACCAGTCGGGTCACGTCCCGTTCGCGCTCGGTGAGCTCGTATGCCGACATCAGCAGCGAGGTGATGCGCGCGGGGTGGGCTGGCTCGACGATGACGGCTACCCGGCGATCCGGGCCCGACAGCAGTGCCGCCCCGTGCAGCACCACCCATCGCCCGGAGCGCGACAGCACCCGGGCCATGGCGACCTCACCGGGTCGGTCCCCCCGCTCCGCAGAGCGAAGGGCCTGGCCGGCGACCGTGAGCACCGCGGTCGGCAACCGGGTCCCATCGGAGTCGGGTAGCTCGGTCAGCCACTGCTCCGTGCCCGGCGTGCTCGACTCGACCTTCCAGTCGGAGGTCAGCACCAGGAGCCCGGGTGCCTGCGGGCCCTCGGGATCGGTCGCCTCCCCGAACAGCAGGGCCCGGCGGGCCCCCTCGGCCAGGTGGGTAGCCGCTTGTCGCATGAACCGCTTCTCGGCATTGTCGAACAGCGGCTGGTCGGGCTCCCGGTAGAGGCTGACCGCGCCCCACACGCCGCCGGCGCGGGTCCTGA
>JAVEDA010000366.1 GCA_030841195.1 Actinomycetota bacterium
GCGGGTCTGGTCGCGGGCGATCTCGATGCAGTCGTCCCACCGCTCCTCGAGCATCGCCTTCTTGAACGCGAGCGACCCGTTGGCGTTGGTGCGCTCCCCGATCGAGAGGTAGGAGGTGTCCTGCCGGAACGGCACGTGCTGGTAAAGCGACGCGACGCCCGCCTCGGGCCGGGGCCGGCGGGTGGCGAGCCCACGCCCCTGCACCTTCTCGACGACCTGGCGCAGGTGCTCCGGCGTGGTGCCGCAGCAACCGCCGACCAGGGCGAGGCCGAAGTCCTTGGTGAAGTGGTCGTGGGCTACCGCGAGCTGTTCCGGCGTGAGCGGGTAGGACGCGCCGTCCTTGCCGAGCATCGGCAGCCCGGCGTTGGGCATGCAGGACAGGATCGTCCGGGCATGCCGAGACAGGTGGCGCAGGTGCTCGCTCATCTCGTCCGGGCCGGTGGCGCAGTTCAGCCCGAGGACGTCGATGCCCAACGGCTCCAGGGCGGTCAAGGCGGCGCCGATCTCGCTGCCGAGCAGCATGGTGCCGGTCGTCTCGACCGTGACCTGGCACATCAGCGGGGCGTCGGACCCGGCGGCCTTCAGCGCCCGCTTCGCCCCGATGACCGCGGCCTTGGCCTGAAGGAGGTCCTGGGCGGTCTCGACGAGGACTGCGTGGACCCCACCGGTGAGCATCCCGCGGACCTGCGTCTCGTACGCATCGCGCAGCGTGGCGTACGGCACGTGGCCCAGGGTGGGGAGCTTGGTGCCGGGGCCGATGGAACCGATCACCCAGCGCGGCTGGTCATCCGTGCTCCGGTCGTCGGCCACCTCGCGGGCGATCCGGGCGCCGGCCTCGGCCAGCTCCTCGATCCGCGCCTCGATGCCGTACTCCGCCAGGTTGGCCAGGTTGGCGCCGAACGTGTTGGTCTCGACCGCGTCGACGCCGGCGTCGAAGTAGGCCTCGTGAACGCTGCGGACGATGTCCGGCCGGGTGACGTTGAGGATCTCGTTGCAGCCCTCGTGCTGCTCGAAGTCGTCCATCGAGGGGTCCTGGGCCTGCAGCATCGTCCCCATGGCGCCGTCGGCAACCACGACCCTGGTCGCGAGGGCCTCGCGGAAAGCGGCTGGGGAGTTCGACACGCGTGGAGTAGACATCGCGGGCGAGTCTACGGCGGGCCACACGTCGTACGCTGGCGACGACCAGTGGGTGACCTGCGGGCACCGGCGCGACGTACGGCGAGGAGAGTGCCCGGGTGATCGAGCTCGACGGCTTCCCCGAGCTGGTCGACCCGCTGCTGATCGCCGCCTTCGAGGGCTGGAACGACGCCGGCGACGCCGCCACCTCGGCGGTGGAGCACCTCGAGGACGTGTGGGAGGCGGTCGCGCTGACCGAGCTCGACTCCGAGGACTACTACGACTACCAGGTCAACCGGCCCAACGTGATGCAGGGCGACGACGGCCGCCGGCTGGTGACCTGGCCCACAACCCGGGTGTCCTACGCCCGCCTGGCCGGCGTCGGCCGCGACGTCGTGTTGATCCGCGGCATCGAGCCGAACATGCGCTGGAAGCAGTTCACCCACGAGATCCTCGGGGTCTGCCACGAGCTCGGCGTCGAGCTGGTGGTGACCCTGGGTGCGCTGCTGGCGGACTCGCCGCACACCCGGCCGGTGCCCGTCACGGGGACGTCGTCGGACGAGGGGCTGACCCGGTCGCTGCACCTCGAGCCGTCCCGCTACGAGGGACCGACGGGGATCGTCGGGGTGGTCCAGGACGCCTGCACCCGGGCCGGCGTCCCGGCCCTGTCGATCTGGGCCGCGGTCCCTCATTACGTCGCGCAGCCGCCCTGCCCCAAGGCCACCCTCGCGCTGCTCCGCCACATCGAGGACCTGCTGGACATGCCCATCCCCCTCGGCGATCTGCCTGAGGACGCCCGGGCCTGGGAGCGCGGGGTCGACGAGCTCGCGGAGGAGGACCCCGAGGTCGCCGACTACGTCCGCTCGCTGGAGGAGGCCAAGGACCTCACCGACGCGCCGGAGGCGTCCGGCGACGCGATCGCGCGGGAGTTCGAGCGGTACCTGCGGCGGCGCGGGGACGACCCGCCGCGCGCCTGACCACCTGTCCTAGACCTGTATGCTCCGTGCATGACAGGTACCCGGGCGGCCGCCCTGGCGCAGGAGCTGCGCGAGCGGATCGCGCTGGCCGACACCGGGCCCGGCGGTGCCCTGGAGAGCGAGGCCGTGCTCGGCGCCCGGTACGGCGTGAGCCGGGTGACCGTGCGCCGGGCGCTCGAGGAGCTGCGCGCCCAGGGGCTGGTCGAGGCCCGGCGCGGCGCGGGCTGGTTCGTGACCGCCGCGTCGTTCCACCAGACCCTCGCCCTGGGGACCTTCCGGCACGCCGAGTCGGCGGTGTCGCAGGCCGGCAAGTCAGCCACTCGGCGGGTGGTCGACTTCGGCTACCGCACGGCCCCCGCTGCGATCGCCACCAGCCTCGGGCTCGACGGCGACGGTGAGGCGCTCTACGCCCGGTCGGTGCGCAGCGTCGACGGGGTGCCGCTCGACCTGGCCCGCGAGTGGGTGCCAGGGGGGCTGGCGGCGTCGGTCAGCCGGGCCGATGCGGAAGGCGCCGGCATCTGGGCCACCCTGCAGCACCGGGGCCACCGGATCGACGTCGTCCGCCAGTCGATGACTGCGGCGCTGACCACGGCTGCCGACGCCGAGCTGTTGCGTGAGCCTGCCGGCACTCCCCTGCTGCTGGTGCGCCGGCTCGCGCTGGACCCGACCGGCGCACCGCTCGCCCTGTCCGACCATCGCTACCTGGCGCACCGGTTCAGCCTGGAGGTCGAGTTCCGCGGCTGGTCCAGCGCCGCGACGGCCGAGCCACCGGGCCTGCGCAGCACCCCCGACCAGAGCAGCAGCGTCACCGAGGAGAGGCAGACCGCACCGTGAAGATGCTCGTCACCGGAGGGGCCGGCTTCATCGGCACCAACTTCGTCCTGCGCATCGCCGAGACCAGGCCCGACTGGCGGGTGCGGGTGCTCGACGCCCTGACCTACGCCGGCAACCCCGACAACCTGGCCGGCGTCGCGGACCGGGTCGAGCTGGTGCGGGGCAGCGTCGCCGACGCCGAGCTGGTGGACCGGCTGGTCGGGGAGAGCGACGTGGTCGTCCACTTCGCGGCCGAGTCGCACAACGACAACTCCCTGGACGACCCGTGGCCGTTCGTCGAGACCAACGTGCTGGGCACCTACCACCTGCTGCAGGCGGTGCGCCGCCACGACGTCCGGCTGCACCACGTGTCCACCGACGAGGTCTACGGCGACCTCGAGCTCGACGACCCGCAGCGGTTCACCGAGCAGACGTCGTACAACCCGTCCAGTCCCTACAGCGCGACCAAGGCGTCGGCGGACCTGCTGGTGCGCGCCTGGGTGCGCTCGTTCGGCGTACGGGCGACTTTGTCGAACTGCTCGAACAACTACGGCCCCTACCAGCACGTCGAGAAGTTCATCCCCCGCCAGATCACCAACATCCTGCAGGGCGTCAAGCCGAAGCTCTACGGCCAGGGCACCAACGTGCGCGACTGGATCCACGTGGACGACCACAACGACGCGGTGGTGACGATCGTCGAGCAGGGCCGGCTGGGCGAGACCTACCTGATCGGCGCCGACGGGGAGCGCAACAACCGCGAGATCGTCGAGCTGCTGCTCGACCTGATGGGCAAGCCGGCCGACTGGTACGACCTGGTCAGCGATCGGCCGGGGCACGACCTGCGCTACGCCATCGACTCGGCCAAGCTGCGGGCCGAGACCGGGTGGACTCCGCGCTACCGCGACGTGCGGGCCGGCCTGGAGCAGACGGTGGCCTGGTACAGCGGTCACGAGGACTGGTGGCGGGCCGCGAAGGAGGGCGCCGAGGCGACCTACCAGCGCCTCGGCCGCTGACCGCCGTACCGGACCTGACCCGCCGTCCATGATCGTTCGCGACGTTCGGGAACAACACGCCGCGACGAAGTCCGGCGTGTCGTGGCGGAACGTCGCGAACGATCTTCAGAGGCGTACGCCGAGGAGGGCGTCGGCGGTGCGGCGCACCAGTCCTGGGGCGGCCGCGTCCGGTCCGCCGCGGGTGACCGCCTCCGCGGCCCAGCGGTCGATCGCAGCCAGCGCCGCCGGAGCGGCCAGGTCGTCGGCCAGGTGCCGGCGCACGTCGGCCAGCACGCCGTCGGCGGCTGGCCCGGTCGGTCGCGACACCCCGTCCCGCCAGCGGGCCAGCCGGGTCTCGGCCGCGACCAGGTCGTCGGCCGTCCACGACCAGTCCCCGCGGTAGTGGTGTGCGAGCAGCGCCAGCCGGATGGCCATCGGGTCGTGCCCGTCCCGGCGCAGGACCGAGACGAAGACCAGGTTGCCCTGCGACTTCGACATCTTCTCGCCGTCGAGCCCGACCAGCCCGCCGTGCACGTAGTGGCGGGCGAACGGCCAGCTGCCGGTGAGCACCTGCCCCACGGACGCGCTCATCTCGTGGTGCGGGAACACCAGGTCGCGGCCGCCGCCCTGCACGTCGAACCCGTCGCCGAGATAGCGCAGGGCGATCGCCGCGCACTCGACGTGCCAGCCCGGCCGGCCCTCCGGCAGCTCGGAGTCGCCGGTCGCCCAGGACGGCTCGCCCGGGCGGGCAGACTGCCAGAGCAGGGAGTCCAGCGGGTGCTTCTTACCGGGGCGGTCCGGGTCGCCGCCGCGCTCCGCGAACAGCGCGGTCATCGTCTCATCGTCCAGGTTGCCGACACCACCGAACCTCGGGTCGCTGTGCACCGAGAAGTAGGTGTCGCCGTCGACGTCGTACGCCGCTCCCTGCTCGCGCAGCGTGCGGACCGCGGCGACCACGTCGGGGATCGACTCGACCGCTCCCACGTAGTTGCGCGGGGGCACCACGCCGAGACTCGTCATGTCCTCGCGGAACAACGTGGTCTCGCGGTCGGCCAGCGCGGCCCACTCCTCGCCGTCGCGCGCGGCCCGCTCGAGCAACGGGTCGTCGACGTCGGTGACGTTCTGCACGTAGTGCACGTCGTGGCCCGCGTCCAGCCAGGCGCGGTGCACCAGGTCGAACGTGACGTAGGTCGCCGCGTGCCCGATGTGGGTCGCGTCGTACGGCGTGATGCCGCAGACGTACATCCGCGCGGTCGGCCCCGGCGCGGTCGGCCGCACCTGGCCGGTGGCGGAGTCGTGCAACCGCAGCGGCAGCCCGGTGCCGGGCAGGTCGGGGATCTCGGAAGCGGGCCACGCGTGCACGGCGGCGATCCTACGTGGGCGAGAGCCGCCGCTGCCGGGCGGTCAGAACGGCGGCCAGGGGATCGCCGGCCACCCCTCGGTGGGGTACGGCAGCCGGCTCTCGTGCAGCAGCCGGTCGACCCGGCGGCGGCAGGCGAGCACCTCGTGGCGCGAGACGAGTTCGACCAGGGTCGTGCCCAGCGCTCCGAGCAGGTCGTCCCGAAGTGCCTCGAGCACCGTCACCTCGGTCAGCGTCAGCGGCTCCCCCGCCCAACCCCACAGCACGGTGCGCAGCTTTGGCTCGGCATGGAAGGACACACCGTGGTCGACGCCGTGCACCGCGCCCCCGGGCTCGACCAGGACGTGGCCGCCCTTGCGGTCGGCGTTGTTGAGCACGACGTCGAGCACGGTCATCCGGCGCAGCCGCTCGTCGTCGGCGTGCCCGAGGACGACGGGCTCACCGTCTGAGCCGAGGGCGTCGAGGACCCGCAGCCAGGTGTCGGGCAGCGCGGCCGGCGCCATCACGTCCACCAACGTGCCCGCGTCGTCGTCGACGGTGTCGATCCAGAGCTGGACCATGCCGGGGCCGAACGGCCCCTCGCGCAGCACGGTCGGCGGCACGATGCCCCAGCCGGTGGCCTCCGACACTGCGAACGCCGCGACCTCGCGGCCGGCCAGGGTTCCGTCCGGGAAGTCCCACAGGGGGCGCTCGCCGGCCACCGGCTTGTACACGCACCGGCCCGACATCGTGCCGTGCCCGATCTCGCAGAAGAGAGTGGCGTTGGACGCGTCGACCAGCCGCCCCTCCACCACGATCTCGCCGTGCAGGAGCAGCTCCAGCGCCGAGCCCACCTCCAGGTCGCTCACCGGCCCGGGCTCAGCGGCGGTAGCCGTTGGCGCGCGGGCACACGTGCCCGCCGGCATCGAGGGGGCCGCCGCAGAACGGGCAGGGTGGCCGCCCGGCAGCCACGACTGCCTGGGCCCGGCTGACGAAGGCACGGGCCGCGGCCCCGGTGAGCCGGACCCGCAGCAGTGGCGGGCCGTCGACCTCGTCGTCGTCGATCAGCGGTGGGTCGTCGTCGTCGCTGTCGTCGTCGTCCTCGGTCAGCGCCTGTGCCTCGATCACGATCCGCTCGTCGTCGGGGTCCCAGACCAGCGCCATCACGCCGACCCGGAACTCCTCCTCGATCGGCGCGTCCAGCGGGGCCGCGTCGGTGGCTTCGGCCGGTGTGACGGCGGGCACGTCGGCCTCGCCGGCCGACCGGCGTACGACCTCGTCCAGCAGCGCCTCGACCCGCTCGGCGAGCACCGACACCTGCTGCTTCTCCAGTGAGACGCTCGTCGTCCGGCCGCCGCCACGGGCCTGCAGGAAGAAGGTGCGCGCGCCGGGCTCGCCGACGGTGCCCGCCACGAAACGCTCGGGCGGGTCGTACTCGAAGACGATGCGAGCCATGGATCCGACCCTATGCGGTCGCGCCGGCCCCGCCACCGAGGACCGCGTCGGAGGCGGCGGCACCCTTCCGCCGGCTCCGGCGAGCCCCCTTGCGGGGCACCAGGAAGCCGAGGTCGCTGCCCAGGTCGTTGCTGCGGATCACGAACGGACGCAGCGCCGTGTAGGTGACGATGCTCACCGACGACGGGTCGACCACCAGCCGCTGGAACTGGTCCAGGTGCATGCCGAGCGCGTCGGCCAGCACCGACTTGATGACGTCGCCGTGCGAGACGACAACGTAGACGGCATCGTCGCCGAGCCGGGTGTTCCAGTCCCGCACGGCGTCGACCGCGCGGGCCTGCATGTCGC
>JAVEDA010000426.1 GCA_030841195.1 Actinomycetota bacterium
GTGGGCACCCGCGACGTCGACGTCACCGCGACCCGACCCGAGGTCGCCGAGTGGCAGGCAGCCCACCCCGGCGTACGACTGGTTCCTCTGGGTGAGACGGCAGCGCACGGTGAGGTCGTCGTCAACGCGACCAACGGCGACGGATCGCTGGCCGCCGTGGGAGCGGCGGGTGACCTGGCCGGGAAGGTTGTCGCGGACGTGTCCAACCCGTTGGACTTCTCGGCTGGTTTCCCCCCGACGCTCTCGGTGGCGAACACCGACAGCATCGGGGAGCAGCTGCAGCGCGCGTTCCCGGACGCCCGGGTGGTCAAGACGCTGAACACCATGAACGCCTCGGTGATGGCGGACCCGAGCCTGGTGCCCGGCGAGCACCACGTGTTCGTCGCCGGCGACGACGCCGAGGCGAAGGCGGTTGTGACCGGACTCCTCACCGACCTCGGCTGGCCGGCGTCGTCGGTGCTCGACCTCGGGGGGATCCGTGCCGCCCGGTCGACCGAGATGTACCTGCCGCTGTGGCTGTCGCTGATGGGCGTCGTGAGGTCGCCGGCCTTCAACATCCGGGTCGTCAGGGGCTGAAGGGTCCCGGCCGGGTCGGGACCTTCGGTCCTCCCGGCACATCGCGCGCGCCGCGACGCTGGTCGTCTGGAGGCATCTCATGACGACCACGACCGAACGTCTTGTCGACCGGCAGGTGGAGCAGGTCCTGCTCGAGGCGGCGACCCGCGCACCGTCGGTGCACAACAGCCAGCCCTGGCGGTTCACGGTGGGCCCATGCCGGATCGCCGTCCACGCCGACCCGGAACGCCAGCTGCGGGTGGCCGACGCCCCGGGCCGGGCCCTGCTCGTCAGCTGCGGGGCCGCGGTGATGAACCTGAGGGTCGCCGCCGAGCACCTCGGCTTCCACCCGCGGGTGCGGCTCCTCCCGGCACCTGACGACCCGACGCTCGTCGCGGTCCTTGAGGTCGACCACCGGCACCCGGGGGCCGGTGGCCTAGGCGTTCTGTACCCCGCGGTCGCGACCCGCCGGACCAACCGCTACCCCTTCTCCGGTCGCCTGGTGCCCCAGTCGGTGCTGGCCGAGGTGATCGAGGCGGTCGACCTCGAGCACGCCGTCCTGCGCGTCTACGACGACCAGGCGGAGGTCGACCGCGTGGTCGGGCTGATCCGCGCTGCCGAGCTCGACGCCACCCTGACCGTGCCGGCCGCGGCGGCCGAGCGGGCCCACTGGGTCGGACGCCGCGAGCCGGGTGAGGGCGTACCCGCCGCCTCCCTCGGGCCGCGTGCCGCCAGCGTCAGGGCCCCGTTCCGCGACCTGGCTCCCGACCCCGACCCGGACCGGGAGCGGGTGCCGTTCGAGGCGACCCCCACCATCGCCGTGCTGTCGACGATCACCGACCAACGGGCCGACTGGGTCCGTGCCGGGATGGCCCTGGAGCGGGCCCTGCTCGTGCTCACCCGCGCCGGGGTGTCCGCGTCGTTCATGAACCAGCCGGTCGAGCTGCCCGACCTGCGCTGGCTGCTCCGCTCGCCCCTCACCGGGCTCGGCCAGGCTCAGATGCTGCTGCGGATCGGCTACGGGCCGCCCGTCCCACCGACACCGCGACGTCCCCTGGACGAGGTCGTCCTTCGGTCAGCCGAGGGCTGACCGGGTCCCGCGGGCGATCTCTGCGTCCTCGCGCGCGGGCACCACGAGCACGCGCGCGGCTGCACCGTCGGCCGAGACGTCGGCGTCGATGCCGGCGCTTGGGTCGAAGCCGTCGTTCGCGCCGGGGTCGAGCTCCAGCCCGAGGAAACCCAGCCGCTCCACCATCAACCGGCGCACGTCCGCGGACGCCTCGCCGACACCGCCGGTGACGACCAGGGCGTCCAGCCCACCCAGGGCGGCGGTCATCGCCGCGACCGACGCCGCGAGCCGGTGCAGGTACACGTCCAGCGCCAGCGCGGCGTCGTCGTCACCGGCGGCCGACCGGGCGAGCACCTCGCGCATGTCCTTGGTCCCCGCCAGGCCGAGCAGGCCACCGCGGCGGTCGATGCCCTCGGCCACCTCGTGCGCGGACATCCCGCCGTGCTCGACCAGCCAGAGCACCAGGCCGGGGTCGACCGCGCCGGACCTGGTGGCCATCACCAGCCCGTCCAGCGGCGTGAGCCCCATCGTGGTGTCGACCGGGCGGCCGGCCCGGACCGCCGCCAGCGACGCACCCGACCCGAGATGGGCGATCACCAGGCGCCGGTCCGGTGCACCGAGCAGCTCGGCGGCCCGCCGGGTCGACCAGGCGTGGGACAGGCCGTGGAAGCCGTACCGCCGCAGGTCGTGCCGCTCCCGCCACTCCCGCGGCAGGGCGAAGGTCCGTGCGGCGGCCGGCAGGTCGGCGTGGAACGCGGTGTCGAAGCAGGTCACCGCCGGAAGGTCGGGGGCCACCCGGCGTACGGCAATCACCGCGTCCAGGGCGATCGGCTGGTGCAACGACGCGAGTGGCGTCAACGCTCGGAGGTCGGCCAGCAGGGCGTCGGTCACCCGCTCCGGCGCCACATGGTCGGGGCCGCCGTGCACGATCCGGTGCCCGACCGCATCGACGTCGCGGACCAGGTCCGCGACGTCGTCGGCCAGATCGTCGGGTGTGCTGTCCCGGGTGGTGACGACTCGGTCGTCCGCATCGAGCACCCGCAGCTTGACGCTGCTGGACCCCGTGTTGACGGTGAGGACCCTCATGCCTGCGCGTCGTCGTCGGGCCACTGCCAGGCCTGGATGTCGGGCGAGTCCTCGCCGTGCTCCCGGGTGTAGGCGCGGTGCCGCAGCCGCTCGTCGACCATGTGTTGACGTACGACGGCCGCGCGCGA
>JAVEDA010000429.1 GCA_030841195.1 Actinomycetota bacterium
TGTCGCCGCTCTTGTCGTACTCCTCGCGCATCCGGGCCAGGATGAACACCTCGTAGTCCATCGACAGGCCGAACAGGAACGCGAAGATCAGCACCGGCAGCCAGAAGGTCACGGCCCCCGTCGGGGCAATGCCGAAGATCTGCTCGGACCCATGGCCGTTCTGCCAGAACAGCACGGTCGCGCCGAAGGTCGCGCTGACCGAGATGATGTTGAGCAGCACGGCCTTGATCGGGAGCACGATCGAGCGGAACGTGCGCACCAGCAGCACGAACGTCACGAACGCGATCAGGCCCAGGCTGTAGGGGAACTTCTTGTAGACCGCGTTGATGTAGTCGAGCACCGTCGCCCCGACGCCGGCGATGCCGACCACTCCCGGGACTCCGTCCAGGGCGGCGCTCACGTCGTTGACCACCTGGGCCTTGGTCGAGTCGACCGTCTCCTCGGTCGGGATGACGCCGACCAGCGCGGAGTCGCCTTTCCGCCACTGCGGGGTGTCCGGAGCGAAGGCGGCCGACACGCCGTCGACCTTGGCGGCGCGGGTCGCGGCTTCCTCGGCGGCTGCGGCCGAGCTCTTCCCCTCGATCAGCACCTCGATCGGCGACACGATGCCGCCGGGGACGCCGCCGTCGCGCAGCCGCTGGAGCTGCTCGTAGGCCGGGCCGCTGCTGGACAGCGAGCCGGTCTGGGCCTGCCCGATCTTGATGCCGAAGATGGGGATGATCAGGGCCCCGAGGATGATCAAGGCGACCCCGGTGGCCACCCAACGCCACCGGACGACGAGGCGCGCCCAGGCCGTCCAGGCACGTGACGGCTTGTCCTCGTGCCGGATCCTCGGCCAGTCGACCCGCGGCCCGATGCCGCCCAGCAGGGCGGGCAGCAGAGTGAGGATCACCGCGGTGCTGACCAGTGGGATCAGCATGCCGCCGAGGCCCATGCTCCGCAGCAGCGGCACGGGGATGACCAGCAGGGCACAGAGGCTGATGGCGACGGTGCCCGCACTCGCGACGACGGCATGGCCGGCGTACTGCATGGCGATGACCACAGCGTCGTGGTTGTCATGGCCGTGGGCCCGCTCCTCGCGCCATCGGTTCACCACGAGCAGCGAGTAGTCGACCGCCACACCGAGACCCACCAGGGCGATGAGGAACTGCACGACGAAGCTGATGTCGATGACGTACGTGCCGATCAGCACGATGGTGAACGTCGTGAGGATCGACACCGCGGCGATCAGCAGCGGCATGAAGGCGAGGAACGAGGCGAACAGGAACAGCAGCACGGCCAGCGCGCCGAGCCCGCCGAGCAGGGTCTCGGCCAGCAGGCTCGGCCCTTCGGGGTCGTCTGAGCCCTGGGCGAGCTGCTGGTAGCCGGTCACGCCGAAGTCGAAGCCGGTGTCCTTGCTCGCCTGGGCGAGGATCGGCTTCATGGCGACGTCGGGCAAGACGTCGGTGAAGCTCTCGAACGGTTTCGGGTAGATCATCGCGTAGGTGGTGCGGCCGTCGTCGGTGAGGAAGACGTCGTTGTTGGTCTGCTCGTAGTCGACCATCCGGGTGCCGGGCAGCGCCTTGTTGATCGCGTCGAACACCGGCGTGATCTTCGCCATCTCGGCCTTGACGGTGGTGCCCTCAGGGACCGTGACGACCGCGATGGTCGGCGGGTTGGAGCCGCCGTTGCCGAACGTGTCGAGCAGCTGCTTCTCGGTCTCGTAGCCGGGCTGCCCGGGCAGCGAGAAGTCGACGACAAGCCGCTTGCTGGTCTGGGTGGTGGCGAAGGCGCCGACCCCGAACATCAGCAGCCAGAACAGCATCACCAGACGCCGGTGGCGCAGGACGAACTCGGCAAGACGGACCATCAGGAACTCCCCAGGGCAGGTTCGGCAACCCGAACGCTAGGGGAGACCTCCGACAGCCGTCAGTCTCATCGGTCGGAGTTCAGGGATTGTTCAGGGAGATCCCCGAGCCGGTCAGCGCAGGCGCAGCCAGACGGCGGCCTCACCCGGCAGCCGGGTCTCGCCATCCGGACCGTGCTCCAGGGCGGTGCTGGCCACCAGCACCTCGTCGTACGCCGGGAGAGGCACCGCCGCATCGGTGCACGCGACCACGCAGACCACCGAGGACCCGTCCGCCGTCAGCCGCCGGAAGGCGAGCGACCCCTCGGGCGAGGGCAGCCAGTCCACGGTCTGGGCGACCGTGAGGGCCCGCCGGTGCGCCAGCGCGCTGCGGTAGAGCTCGAGGGTCGAACCCGCGACTCCCTGCTCGGCCTGCACGGACAGCCCCGCGAAGGACGCGGGCTGCGGGAGCCAGGGATCGCCGCTGCCGAAGCCGAGCGAGGGGCCGTCGGTGGTCCACGGGATCGGCACCCGGCAGCCGTCCCGGCCCCGGACCCGGTGCTCGGAGCGCTCCCAGATCGGGTCGGCGAGGACGTCCTCGGGCAGGTCGACGACCTCCGGCAGGCCGAGCTCCTCGCCCTGGTAGACGTAGGCGGAGCCAGGCAGCGCGAGCATCAGCAGGGTGGCGGCGCGAGCCCGGCGCAGGCCCAGGGCCGGGTCGAGCGGCGTGTTCGGCCCGACCCGGGCCTCGTCGGTGACACCGCCGCCGGTGGAGTCCAGCCGCGCGTACCGGGTCGCGTGCCGGGTGACGTCGTGGTTGGACAGCACCCAGGTCGCTGGCGCGCCGACCACCGCAGCCGCGGCGAGGCACTTGTCGATGGTCGCGCGCAGCTCGGCGGCATCCCACGGCGCGCGGACGAAGGCGAAGTTGAACGCCGTGTGCAGCTCGTCGGCGCGGGTGTAGCGGGCCAGCCGGTCAGGGGAGTCGACCCACGCCTCGGCCACGAAGGTCCGGTCGGCGCCGAAGGTGTCGCTGACCGACCGCCACCCGCGGTAGACCTCGTGCACCTCGTCGCGGTCCCAGAACGGGTGGTGCGGGCCCTCGTGCGGCACCAGGACCGCCTCCGCCTCGGACCCGACGTCGGGGAAGCTCTGGTCCTTCTTCAGCGAGTTGGCCACGTCGATCCGGAAGCCGTCGACGCCGCGGTCCAGCCAGAACCGCAGGATGTCCTCGAACTCCGTCACGACCTCCGGGTTCTCCCAGTTGAAGTCGGGCTGCTCCGGGGCGAACAGGTGGAGGTACCACTCGCCGTCCGGCAGCCGGGTCCAGGCCGGCCCGCCGAAGGCCGACTCCCAGTCGGTCGGGGCCAGCTCGCCGTGCTCCCCGCGGCCGGGCCGGAACACGTACCGCTCGCGCTCCGGGCTGCCGGGACCGGCCGCGAGGGCTGCCTGGAACCAGCGGTGCTGGTCGGAGGAGTGGTTCGGGACGATGTCGATGATGACCCGCAGGCCGAGCCCATGCGCGTCGGCAATCATCGCGTCGGCGTCCGCCAGGGTGCCGAAGAGCGGCTCGATGTCGCGGTAGTCGGCGACGTCGTACCCGCCGTCCGCCATCGGTGACGGGTAGAACGGCGTGATCCAGATCGCGTCGGCGCCCAGGTCGCGCAGGTACGGCAACCGGGACCGGATGCCGGCGAGGTCACCGATGCCGTCGCCGTCGCCGTCGGCGAAGCTGCGGATGTAGATCTGGTAGATGACAGCGGTGCGCCACCAGAGGACGTCGGCGCGGGTCTGGGCGGTCGCGGGGTGGCTCACGGGCATGATCCTGCCGAACATCTCCGCCCCCGAGATCGGCGGCCCACTATCCGGGCTGGTTCACCATGCTGTGCGCGGCCATCTCCAGGTAGTCCCAGAGCATCACGGCCGCACTCTCCGGCAGGTCCAGCGAGTCGACTGCCGCGCGCATGTGCCGCAGCCATGCGTCCCGCTCGGCAATGCCGATGGCGAACGGGGCATGCCGCATCCGCAGCCGCGGGTGTCCCCGCTGCTCCTGGTAGGTGCGCGGGCCGCCCCAGTACTGGACGAGGAACATCCGCAGCCGCTCCTCGGCGCCGGCCAGGTCCGGCTCGGGGTAGAGCGGGCGCAGCAGCGGGTCCTCGGCCACCCCGTCGTAGAAGTGGTGGACCAGCCGCCGGAAGGTCTCCTCGCCGCCCACGGCGTCGTAGAAGGTGGGCGCTGACTCCGGAATATCCACGTCTGCAATCGTGTCAGACGAGTAGCGGCCGGTTTCCTTGAGGACTGCTGCTCGCAACGCCCGCTCACCGACGCACGCAGGAGGACACCCGCATGGCTGCCACCCGCACTGCCAACGCCCACTGGGAAGGCTCACTGAAGGAAGGGAAGGGGCAGGTGTCGCTGGACTCGTCCAAGCTCGGCGCCTACGACGTCACCTGGGCCGCCCGCTCGAACGAGCCGGACGGCATGACCAGCCCGGAGGAGCTGATCGCGGCCGCGCACTCGACCTGCTTCTCGATGTCGCTGTCGAACGAGCTGACCAAGGCCGGTCACACCGTCGAGACGATCGACACCAAGGCCGACGTGACCTTCCAGCCGGGTGAGGGCATCACCGGCAGCCACCTGACCACCCGCGCGGTGGTGCCCGGCCTGTCGCCCGAGGAGTTCGCCGCCTTCGCCGAGGGCGCCAAGGCGAACTGCCCGGTCAGCGCCGCCCTCACCGGCACCACCATCACCCTCGACGCCACCCTCGCCTGACCCGGGAGTCGACCACGTAAAGCACGCGCGCGGACGCTTCAGCACGAGTGCACACGTGCTGAGGCGTCCGCCGGCGTGATGAGGCAACGTACGCCGGTCAGAGCTGGCCGAGCCGTACGCAGGTCAGGGCTGGCCGGCTGCGCCCGGGAACGCCGGCGGCGGCACCCGGACGCCCTCGCGGTCGAAGGCCTCCTTGATCCGCTCGCGCAGCTCCCGCTGCACCCCGAAGTGCTCGTTCGGGGCGCACTTCACGATCACCCGGATCGTCACCGACGTCCCCGTCATCGACTCGACGCCGGCCACCGTCGGCGGCTCCAGGATCTTGTCCTGCCAGCCGTCCTCCCCGGCCATCGCCGCCGCGGTCTCGCCCATCAGGCGCTGCACCCGCGGGATGTCCTCGCTGTAGGCAACCGACATGTCCACGATGCCGGTGGACCAGCCCTGGCTGTGGTTGCCGACCTGCAGGATCTCGCCGTTGCGCACGTACCAGACGACGCCGGTGCCGTCGCGCAGCCGGGTCACTCGCAGGCCGACCGCCTCGATCGTGCCGACGGTGCCCATGCCGGTGTCGACCAGGTCGCCGACGCCGTACTGGTCCTCGAGGATCAGGAAGATGCCGGACAGGAAGTCCTTCACCAGCGACTGGGCGCCGAAGCCGACCGCGACCCCCACGATGCCGGCACTGGCCAGCAGTGGACCGATCGGCAGCCCGACCACGTCGAGGATCATCAAAGCGGTGATGCTGGCGATGATCCCCGTCGTCACGCTGCGCAGCACCGAGGACATGGTCTCGGCCCGCTGCCGGCGGCGTTCGGAGAGCACCGGGTTGCCGAGCAGCTTGCCGGCGTGGCCCTTGGCGAGCACGCCGGGGACGGTGCCCTCGGCGGCGCCGGCGGCGATCCGCCGGATCACCCGGTGCACCAGGAACCGGACCAGCGCGGCCAGCAGCAGGATGACGAGGATCTGCACCGGCTTGGCGAGCAGCCAGTCCGACGACTCGGCCAGCCACTTGTTGCTGGTCCGGTCGTAGACCCAGTCGCAAAAGGTGCCGGTCTGCTTGTCGTCCACGCAGCTGCGGAACCGGATCAGGTCGATCGTCGGGACGGACGTGGTGGCCGCGAACGGCACGGGGGAGCCTCCCAGGGGACGGGGTCGGGTGCGCCGTTCGAGGCTATCGAGTGAGGGGACGTCAGCCGACGTCGAGGCCAGTGCGCCAGGCCGCGAAGCTGAGCGTGTCCGCGGTCAGGGCCACCGACCGGCTCAGCGCGCGCGCCCCGTGACCGACATCACGCTCGCGACGGAGCAGCACCGGGCGTGTCCCGCCGGTCGCGTGCTGCAGTGCTGCGCACATCTTGCGGGCGTGCATCGGGTCGACCCGGGAGTCGCCGTCGAACACCGTGAACAGGACAGCGGGGTAGTCGACGCCCTCGCGGACCAGGTGGTACGGCGAGTAGGACAGCAGCCACTGCAGCTCCTCGGCCACCGACGCGCTGCCGAACTCGTCCGACCAGGTCGCGCCCAGCCCGAACTGCTCGTAGCGCACCATGTCGAGCAGTGGCGCCGAGCACACGACGGCCGCGTAGAGGTCCGGCCGCTGCACCAGCGCCGCACCCACCAGCAGGCCACCGTTGGACCCGCCGGAGATGGTCAGCTGCGCACTGGTCGTCCAGCCGTCGGCGACGAGTCGCTCCGCGGCCGCGTGGAAGTCCTCGAACACGTTCTGCTTCTTGTCCCGCATGCCGTCGCGGTGCCACTGCTCGCCCTCCTCGGACCCCCCGCGCAGCTGGGCGATCGCGTAGACGCCGCCGGCCTCCACCCAGGCCAGCAGCCCGGCCGAGTAGCCGGGCGTCATCGGGATGCTGAACCCGCCGTACCCGTAGAGCACCGT
>JAVEDA010000437.1 GCA_030841195.1 Actinomycetota bacterium
GCGGCAGATGGGCGAGTACTTCGGCTAGCCCTGTGTTCCCTTCCACATCGTGCACGGTGATGCTTTGAACGTCATACCGAAGTCCTTCGAACCTTCCACCGTCCTGCACCGTCTTGGTGATCGACGTCACGACCGCGCGGCATGGGCAGCCCGAGCTACTAAACGATCGGAGCTCGGTCACGTCACCGGTCTTGATGGCGTTGTTGGTCGCCTCAAAGTAGGCGCGCATCGTGGCCTCGATCTGGGCCTCGGGCGTGGTGGGGGTCGGTGACGCCGTCGTCGATGTCGGCGTCGCGGTCGGGGTCTTGAGGGTCCCCGGCTTGGGGTCATCCGTGCACCCAGCGACGAGAGCGAGGCTCACAATCGCCGTCAGCCCCGCCCGCAGCAACGTCCCCGTCGGCGCGCGCATGATCGGGGATCATAACCGGACATCCCGGCCGCTCCCGAGCCCTATCCACAGGCAGGCGTGGTCCGGCGACGTCTGGGGCTGGGGTGACGGCTGTGGTGAACCATCGAGGCGCCTGGGACGATCGCCGCGCAACGTGTCAGCGCGCAACCGTCGATCACCCGACCGGCGACGTCTCCTCGTCTGCCGCCAGCGCCGCGCGCTCCGCGTCTTCACGCTCGTACGCCGTGATCAGCGACCGGTATCCCGAGCACCGGCCCAGCAGTTCGAGGTGGGTTCCGCGGTCGACGACCCGGCCGTGCTCCACGTAGACGACCTCGTCCGCCAGCGCGATCGTCGCCTTCCGATACGCCACCACGACCACCGTCGGGGCATCTTCCGCGCCACCGCTGGCCCGCAGCCCGGCAAGGATCGCAGCCTCGACCCGCGCATCGACCGACGAGGTCGCATCGTCCATCACGAGCAGCCTGGGCGAGCGGACGATCGCCCGTGCCAGCGCCAGTCGCTGTCGTTGCCCACCGGACAGCGTCATGCCGCGCTCACCGATCCGGGTGTCCAGACCCTCGGGCAACGCCGCGACGAAACGGTCGGCCTGGGCCACCGTCAGCGCATGCAGCACTGCCGAGTCCGGCACGTCCAACCCCAGCGTGACGTTCCCCCGAACCGTGTCGTCGAAGAGGAACGTCTGCTGCGGCACCACTGCTGCAGCACCCGCCACTCCCCCACGCGCCACGGCCCGCAGGTCGACACCGTCGAGCACGACCTCTCCGCTGGACGGGTCCACCAGCCGCACGAGCAGCGTGGTCAGTGTCGACTTGCCGGACCCGGTGGGTCCCACGACGGCGATGGTGCGGCCGGCGTCGACCGAGAACGTGACACCGTGGAGCACCGGCGCATCGTCGTACGAGAAGTCGACTCCTTGGACGTCGAGCGACGCGGGCGCGTCGACGTCGGCCGGCACGACGGTCCCGTACGCAAGCCCGCCCGTCGCCTCGAGCACTCGCGACACCCGGTCCCAGCCGACGACCGAGCGTGGCAGCTCGCCGAGCACCCAGCCGATCGCCCGGACGGGGAAGGCGAGCAGGACGAACAGGTACGCCACCTGCACCAGGTCGCCGGCATCCATCGAGCCGGACTGGATCCGGGACGCGCCGACAAGAAGTACCGCGAGCACACCGAGGTTCGGCAACGCCTCCAGGACCGGGTCGAACATGCCTCGCACGTAGCCGACCTGGATCTGGGCGTCCCGCAGCTCGTCGGCCGCAGCCCGGAAGCGGGCCGTCTCCTCCGGCTCCCGACCCAGCGTCTTCACCACCAGCGCACCGTCGAACGACTCGTGGGCCACTCCGCTGACCTCGGCTCGCAGCTGCTGCGCCCGCGTCGCCAGGGGCGACAGCCGGCGCTGGTAGACGACGTTGAGCACGAAGATCAGCGGGAAGATCGCGAACCCGACCAGCGAGAGCACCGGGTCGGTGAGCACCAGCGCTACGCCGGCCACGAACAGCATCACCAGGACGCCCACCGCCATCGGCAGCGGCGCGATGGGGAACCACACGGCCTCGACGTCGGCGTTCGCGTTCGACAGCAGCTGCCCGGTGGGGTGGCGCTGGTGCCAGGACAGGGGCAGGTGGAGGTACTGCTTGGTGACCGCACGCCGGTAGCGCGCCTGCAGGCGGTACTGCATCACGCCCGCGCCGAGCCGCCGTCCCACGATGCCCGCCGCCTTGAGCAGCGCCACCGCGAGGATCGCGAGCCCGGCCGCCGCCAGCGCGCCTGTCGTCGTCTCGCCCGTCCGGAACGCCGGCTCGACCACCCGGTCGGTCACCCGCCCCAGCACCCAGGCGGACCCCACGGTCATGATCCCGTAGACCGCGCTGCCCCCCACCGCGATGGCGAAGATCCGCGGCTCATGACGCACGGCCCGCCCCAGCAGGGCGAGCCCGCGCCGCAGGGTGTCGTCCTTGCCGGTCACCGGGCCACCTTACGATCAGCTGGTGACATCACTCGCCCGCACCGAGCGCGCCGCCCTCGCCGACCTCCTCGACCAGCTGGGCCCGGACGAGCCCACCCTGTGCGGCGACTGGACCACACGCGACCTGGCCGCTCACCTCACCGTCCGCGAGCGTCGTCCGGACACGCTGCCGGGCATAGCGATCGATGCTTTCGCCGGCCGGACCGAGTCGGTCCAGAATTCCTATGCCGAGCGCGACTACGCCGAGCTCGTCCGGCTGGTGCGCACCGGCCCGGGCCGCTTGAGCCTCTTCTCGCTCCCCGGCGCCGACAAGCTCCTCAACACCACCGAGTACGTCGTGCACCACGAGGACGTCCGCCGGGCACAAGCGGGGTGGCAGCCGCGGGACCTCCCACGCAAGGTGCAGGACACGATCTGGAAGGCGCTCGCGGCCCGCGCCCCGCTGTCCTACAAGGGGCTGGGGCACAGCGTCGAGCTCCGCCGCACCGACCGGCCGGAGGTCCCGCCGCTGGCCGCGAGCTCCGGCGGCAGCCCGGCCACCATCTCGGGCGAGCCGCTCGAGCTGCTGCTGTACTCCTTCGGCCGTCGCGAGCACGCGAAGGTCACCATCACCGGAGACAAATCCGCGGTGAATGCGTTGCGCGGAGCAGACCTCTCGGTCTGATGACTCAGCGCGGACCGCGTCCGGTCGCGATCCGATCGTCCGCCTCGCCGTCGTCCCGCTCGTGACGGCAGCGCCGGCAGCGCAAGAAGTGGCCGTCCGGACTGTCGGGGTAGCGCAGCCGGTCGTACCGGTGGCCGATCACCATGCAGAGCAGGTACGTCTTGTCCACGGAACCTCCCTCGACCACGGTAGGCGCGCAGGGGCTGAAGCGACACTGCCGGGCGCGCCGGAAAAGCGTTCCCGCGGGAACGTCTGACACCGAACACAAGTCGCGGTGCAACCGGCACGTGCACCGCGGGCTGAGCGTGGCTGCGGGCGTTGGACCGCGATTTCTGCACGCCCTCGCGCCCGACCTCAGCGGACGGGGATCCCAGCCGCCCGCAGCCCGTCCTTGACCTCGCCGATCCGCAGCTGGCCGAAGTGGAACACGCTGGCGGCCAGCACCGCGTCCGCGCCCGCAGCGACCGCCGGCGCGAAGTGCTCCACCGCCCCCGCGCCGCCGCTGGCCACGATCGGCACGCCCACGACCGCACGCACCGCCGTAATCAGCTCCAGGTCGAAGCCCGCCTCGGTGCCGTCGGCGTCCATCGAGTTGAGCAGGATCTCGCCTGCCCCAAGCCGCGCTGCCTGCGCGGCCCACGCGACGGCGTCGAGCCCGGCCGAGCGCCGGCCGCCGTGCGTGGTCACCTCGAAACCGCTGGGCTGCCCCGCAGCCCGCCGCGCGTCGACCGAGAGCACCAGCACCTGCGAGCCGAACCGCCGCGAGATCTCGGCGATCACCTCCGGCCGCTCGACAGCAGCCGTGTTGACGCCCACCTTGTCGGCACCGGCGCGCAGCAGCCGGTCGACGTCGTCCACCGTGCGCACTCCCCCGCCGACCGTGAGCGGGATGAACACCTGCTCGGCGGTCCGGCGTACGACGTCGTAGGTCGTCTCCCGGGCACCCGACGACGCGGTGATGTCCAGGAAGGTCAGCTCGTCGGCACCCTCGGCGTCGTAGACGGTCGCCATCTCGACCGGGTCCCCCGCGTCCCGCAGGTCGGTGAAGTTGACCCCCTTCACGACCCGGCCGGCGTCGACGTCCAGGCACGGGATGACGCGGACCGCGAGACCGGTCGAGGTCACCAGCCGGACCCGGGCTT
>JAVEDA010000468.1 GCA_030841195.1 Actinomycetota bacterium
GGAGCCGGCGTGGTCGCCGCGGCCGACGCACCGGAACAATTCGGCCAGCCGGTCGAAGGACTTGCGGAAGGCCGCCCAGTGCTCGAGGTCGGCGGCTCGGCGGAACGACTCAGCCCAGCGGGCCATCAACGCGCCGCGCCGGCCGTCGGCCAGCACCTCGTTCCACGACTCCACGTCGTGCAGCGCCCGAGGCAGCAGCCACGGCAGCGAGGTGCCCACCAGCAGGTGGTCGTACTGGCCCTCGACCTGGGCCTCGATCCAACGGAACTCGGCCTCCGACACCATCGACCGGTCCCCCGTCTCCAGCACCCGGCCGCAGCGCGAGTCGATGACGAGCAGCCGCACGTCGCCGAGGTCGCGCCGGTAGGACCACTGGGTGCCCTTGTGGCCGTCGGCCTCCTTGTCGGCCGCCGCCGCGAACTCGCGCAGCATCGGCTCGCAGTCGCCGTCGTACGCCCGGACCCGTTGGTACAGCTCGTTGTCGGCCAGGTCCTGGGGCGAGAGGTTGCCGAGGTGCTGGTAGACCCAGTACGACGACAGGCCGCCGATGATGCGCTCCTCCCACCACGAGGTCTGCTGCATCTCGCGACGCCACGCGGCGGAGGTGTTCCAGTCGTCCCGGACGTCGTGGTCGTCGAAGATCATCGACGACGGGATCGTCGAGAGCAGCCAGCGGACGTCCGGGTCGCTCCAGCTCTCGGCGTACAGCCAGGTGTACTCCTCGAAGTCACGCACCTGCTCGTACGGCGCGACCCCGATGTCCCGCCGGGCCTTGATCCGCTCCTGCACCTCCTTCGACGTCTCGTCGGCGTAGACCTGGTCGCCGAGCAGGACCAGCGCGTCCGGCCAGCGGTCGTCCGGCAGCCGCGCCATCCGCTTGGCGTAGGTGTCCAGCGCGTCGGCCTCGAAGTGCTTGTCGCCGGTGACGGCCTTGGGGGTCGCGTAGCGGCAGGAGCCGAACAGCACCCGCAGCGTCGTGGCCGGGTCGAGGGTGCGGATCCGCGGCTTCGGCAGGTCGGACCCGGCCGGGGGCCACACCACCTCGCCGTCCAGCCGCACGTCGTACGGCGTGGGGACGCCCTTGTCCAGCCCGTCCACGACGACCAGGGCATAGTGGTGACCGCCGACCAGGAACGTGCGCTCGGTGTGGCCGAGCACCTCGACCGTGCACGGCCCGGCGGTCTCCACCCAGATCGTGGCGTCCCGCTCGCCCACGTGGCGGAGCAGCGGGCCGAGCACCAGGTCGGTCACTGTTCGGTCACTGGTTCCCTCATGCCCGGAGATCTACCACCGTGCCGCCGTCGCCAACCGGCTCAGTTGTGGGCGGCAGTTGTCTGCGCGGCCGCTCCGAGGACACCACCAGGCAGACACCCGCGACGACGACCGCGCCGCCGACCAGGACCGCCGCGGTCACCGGCTCGTCGAGCACCAGCGCGCCCAGGCCGACCGCCACCACCGGGTTCACGTACGCGTAGGTGGCGGTGAGCGAGATCGGTGCGTGCTGCAGCAGCCAGACGTACGCCGAGAAGGCGACCAGCGATCCGAACACCACGAGGTAGGCGAGCCAGGCCCACGCCTCACCCGCGACGTCGGACACGGCGAACCCGCGCAGCTCACCGTGGGCCGTGCCGGCGAGCATCAGCCCCACCCCGCCGGCGAGCATCTCCCAGGTGGTCGCCACGAACGCGTCGGCCGGCATGGCCACCCGGCTGCTGGCGAACGAGCCGACCGCCCAGCTCGCGGCGGCGCAGATGATGACGAGCAGCCCCCACACGTGCACCGGGGTGCCGTCGCCGGACGAGTGGCCGTCCGGCAGCACCAGCAGCGCGATGCCGACGAAGCCCAGCCCGGTGCCGACCAGCGTCATCCGCCGCACCCGGTCGCCGGCCGCCCGGCGGAGCAGCACCAGCCACAGGGGGGTCGCGGCGACCAGCAGCGCGGTCAGGCCCGAGGGCACCGTGCGCTCGGCCAGCGCGACGCCGCCGTTGCCGCCCAGGAGCAGCAGCAGCCCGACCAGGGCCGCACCGCGCAGCTGGCGCCCGGTCACGGCGAGGGCCCGCTTTCCCCGGCGTACGAGCAGGAAGGTGGCCAGCAGCAGACCGGCGGCGAGGAACCGCGCGCCCATGCCCAGCAGCGGCGGGGTCGTCTCGACGACGACCCGGATGCCGAGGTAGGTGGAGCCCCAGACCAGGTAGACCGTGACCAGCGCGACCCAGACCAGCAGCGGCCGGGTCGGCACGGGCGGACGGCCGGATGTCATGACCGAGAGCCTACGTTGCTACTGACATCCCGGTCACGGCAGTTTCGGTTGGGGCGGCCGTTACGAACTGGTGGCACAAATCACCGGAATGGCCCTGCCGGGTGCCCGTTCTGTCACTTATGGTTAGTGCCTCGTCACCAGCAGTTGCCCGGTGGCAGCAGTGAGGGCAGGACCTCATGTCGATCCACCGAACGGGGACGATGGCCAGGCGCGGCGTGCACGCCCGCGACACCGGTAGCACGACCGGTATCGCGACGGCTGTGCTTGCTCTGCTGTCGGCCGGCACGCTCGCCTCCCTCGGTCTCGTCACCGCCGACGAGCTGCGCGGCGGCACCACCGGCAGCCTGCGCGCCCCCTACAACGACCTGCTCCCGCCCGTCGACGTCGTGGTGACGCCCACGCCCACGCCGGGCCCACCCGGCACCGGCCCGCGGGGCGGCGGCGGCGGAGGCAGCCAGCCGGTGCTCGGCCCGTTCGAGCAGGCGGCCGTGACGGGCGGTGTCGATGGCGGCGGGCCCACGCTGGCTGCCGCGGGGCCCGGGGAGGTCGAGGCGCCACCCACCGTCTCCCCGACCGAGCCGCTGCCGGCGGCACCGGTGTTCAGCTCGCTGGACCCGACACCTGCGCCTCTCGTCCTCGCGGCCAAGCACGGCAAGGCTCTCGGGCACGCTAAGGGCCACGCCAAGAAGGCCAAGAAGACCGGCGACGACGAGGGCACGGTGGCGGCGGCCGCCACCCCCACCAGCCTCATCTTCTTGGGCGAGTCCCCCGGTCCGAGCGGCGGCAAGGATGCTCGACCGGAGCGCGGGCGCCCCGGGCACACCGGCTCCGGGCACGGCCGGGCCGCGCACCAGTCCTCGGGCAGGGTCACCGACCCGGCGCTGCCCGCCGCAGTTCCTGCCTCGGTCCCCGCCGTTCCGCCCACCGATGACCCGAGCGGCCCGGGCAACGGTCACGGGCACGCGTACGGCCACGACAAGGTCTGACCCGCCCGGTTCGTCGTCAGCCCCTCCGCGCCGGTACGTTAAGAGCGCGTCTCACCCTGTGAGCCGCAGCACACCCGAACCGTCCGGACCGGGTACGCCGCCGAGCCCAACCGGCCCCCGGCTCGCGTCCTCGGGAGCAGAGCAGCACGGCGTCGGCCGCGGAGATCCCGTGGGCGGGCCGCGCGCGACACGAGGAGCGCCCGTGACCGACAGTGCCGTCGGGGTGTCGACCGACCCCGTCATCAGCCCGGGACCGACGCCGAGCGATCCCCCGCTGGTGCAGCTCCTCACGCCGGAGGGCGAGCGGGTCCAGCACCCGACGTACTCCCTCGACCTGTCCGACGAGGAGCTGCGCGGCCTCTACCGGGACCTGGTCCTGGTCC
>JAVEDA010000474.1 GCA_030841195.1 Actinomycetota bacterium
CTCGTCCCCTACATCGGGCCCAGCGGCGAGCTGAAGACCAAGCCCACCCAGCACTCCGTCGCGGCCCTGCGCTCGATCGGCATCCAGCCCGACGCCATCGTCTGCCGGTCCGACCGTGACATCCCGCCGAACGTGAAGCGCAAGATCTCGCTGATGTGCGACGTCGACGAAGAGGCTGTGGTCGCGGCCAAGGACGCGCCGTCGATCTACGACATCCCCAAGGTGCTGCACTCCGAGGGTCTCGATGCGTACGTCGTGCGCCGGCTGGGCCTGTCCTTCCGGGACGTCGAGTGGTCGGAGTGGGACAACCTGCTCCGCCGGGTGCACCACCCGAAGCACCAGGTGCACGTGGCGCTGGTCGGCAAGTACGTCGACCTGCCCGACGCCTACCTCTCGGTGTCCGAGGCGCTGCGGGCCGGCGGCTTCGCCAACGACTGCAAGGTGGTCATCCGCTGGGTGACCTCGGACGACTGCGAGACGCCCGAGGGTGCCGAGATGGAGCTCGGCGGCGTGGACGCGGTCTGCATCCCCGGCGGCTTCGGGGTGCGAGGCATCGAGGGCAAGCTCGGTGCGGTGCGCTACGCCCGGGAGAACCGGATCCCGACGCTCGGGCTGTGCCTTGGACTGCAGTGCATGGTGATCGAGTACGCCCGGCACGTGGCGGGCCTCGAGGGTGCCGGCTCGCTGGAGTTCGACGAGCACACGCCGCACCCGGTGATCGCCACGATGGCCGACCAGGAGGACGTCGTGGCGGGTGACCGCGACATGGGCGGCACCATGCGGCTGGGTCTCTACCCGGCCACCCTGGCCGAGGGCTCCCTCGCCCGCGAGGTGTACGGATCGGCGTACGTCGAGGAACGGCACCGGCACCGGTACGAGGTGAACAACTCCTACCGGGAGCAGCTCGAGCAGGCCGGCCTGGTGTTCTCCGGCACCTCGCCGGACGGGCACCTGGTGGAGTACGTCGAGCTGCCCCGCGACGTGCATCCGTACTTCGTGGCCACCCAGGCGCACCCCGAGTTCCGGTCCCGGCCGGCCCGCGCGCACCCGCTGTTCGCCGGTCTGGTCGCGGCGGCGATCGCCCGCCAGACGGCACCGGCCGGCAGCGACGGCACCGTCGACCTGACGGCGGTGGCCGCCGGAACGGCGTGATCGCCGACGAGCAGGCGACTCTGCAGGTGCGGTCCAGCAGCACGGTGCACCACGGGATCATCTGGGACGTACGCCGGGACGAGGTGGACCTCGGCGACGGCCAGACGGTGACCCGGGAGGTCGTGGACCACACCGGCGCGGTCGGGGTCGTGGTGCTGGACGCTCGGGACAGAGTGCTGCTGCTGCGCCAGTACCGGCACCCGGTCCGGTCCTACCTGTGGGAGCCACCGGCCGGGCTGCTGGACGTCGCGGGGGAGGACCCGCAGGTCGCCGCGGCGCGCGAGCTCGCCGAGGAAGCCGACCTGGTCGCGGACGAGTGGCACGTGCTGGTCGACTTCTACAACTCGCCCGGGGGCAGTACCGAGGCGTTCCGGTGCTACCTGGCCCGCGGGGTGCGCGAGGTGCCGGCGGGCGAGCGGCACCAGCGCGAGCACGAGGAGCGGAACATGGCCCGGGCCTGGGTGGACCTGTCCGAGGCGCGCGACCTGGTGCTGGCGGGCAAGCTGCACAACCCGACCACGGTCTGCGGCGTGCTCGCCGCCGCGGCGGCCCGGGAGGCCGGCTGGGCGACGCTGCGGCCGGTCGACGCGCCGTGGCCGGAGCGGTCGCCAGGCCCCTCAAGCCCCCGTTGATCATGCAACTTTGGGGATCAAGGAAATCCGGACAACGATCCGATCGCCGGCGGCCGGTCCCCGCTCAGCAAGATCCCCAGAAGTGCATGATCAACATCGCTTCTTGGCGGCGTGACCTGCGGCGATTCTCAAGATCCCCAAAGTTGCATGATCAACGTGGGACTTGGTAGGCCACCCACGGGCCGAGCTGTTCGGCGCCCGGTGCGTCGTCGGCGCGCCCGACGTCCTCCGGGTGCAGGGTGACGCGCACATTCACCCGGATCCGTTGGGGGTCGCCGAAGCAGGCCCTCGGCACGCTCACCCGAGTGACGTCGAGATCGCTGGAGACCCGCACCCGCTCACCGGTGCACCCGGGCACCCACGGGCCGGCCGGGTCGCCCCAGTCGCCCGCGCTCCTCAGCTGCGCCGTGGGATCGGACTGGTAGGCCACCTTCAGCCAGTAGTCGGGGCCGGGGGAGCGGCCGGGCACCGCGTAGATCACCCGGACCGTGGCGGGTGCCTCGCCGGCTGCGAAGCTCAGGTCGCGGTGGTGCACCCGGACCACCACCCGGTCGCCGTGCTCCAGCGTCACCCCGACGATGTCGGCTGGGCTCCGGGTGTCGCCGCGGGGATCCGGGAAGCGCTGCTCGTCGGCGGCCGCCGCGGTCGGCGCCGCGAGCAGGGCGGCTGCGACGGCCAGCGTGAGCAGGGCGGTCGGTCCGGTACGCGCACGGGTGCTGAGCACGGGTGCATGCTGCCAGGCCGTGCACCGAAGCACCTCATCCCTGCGGTGGCAGGCGCAGACCCAGGTCGTCGAGCTCGAGAGCGGCCAGGTCGTCGATCGCCGTGGGCTCGCCGGCTCGCCAGGCGGCCGCGATGTCGGGCGACAGGCGGTTCAGCTCGGGCAGGGGACGGCGGGCGAGCGCCCGCAGAGCGAGCAGGTCCCGAGCGCCATGTCCGGCCCGGGACAGCCTTGACGCCGCAGTGGCTTCGATCACCCAGCCGACCCGGCGGGGCGCCCACAGGGCCAGCAGCAGCAGGGCCGGGATCAGGGCGACCGCGAGTCCGAGCACCTGGGCGAGGTCGGCCACCGCGTCCTGGTACGACTGCGCGGCCGCGGCCAGGTCACGACCGGATGCGGCGGCGTCGCGGAACGGCGCGCTGACCCCGTCGCCGACCAGCGGCACGTCCGAGATGTTGCCGGCCGCGTCATGCATGCTGTGCTGGAACCGCAGCCCGGCCGCCTCGGCGCCGCGCCCCGGCCCGGCGAGGGCCTCCACGTGGTCGCGCACCGACCGGCCGAGCTTGACGCACAAGCCGATCAGCACGACGAGCAGCACGTCGCCCAGCAACTGGCGCAGGAGGTGGACAGGGCGGTCGGCGTAGAGCTTCATGTCGGGCACCCCTACCCCGGGAGCGCAGCGTCACTGTTTGCCGGGCGGCTGCACCTCCGCCGGGTCCGGCGATGATGCCGGGATCGGAGCATTGCGCGTCCAGTTGCGCAGCAGTCTGTGCAGGGCCGCGCCGTCGACCCGGGCCAGGCCGCCGCGAGCGTCGAAGGCGACGTCGCAGGCACCGGTCCGGTCGAAGGTGATCACAGCCGGCGGCTGGCCGTTGGACCCGTCCGGCGAATCGCTGCCCTGGCTCATGAATGCCACGCTGAGGTCTCCTGCCGCGGGCAGGCAGCTCACATGGTCAGCGGGCGAAAGCAGGTCGCCCACCTGGCGGGGCAGGTCCCGGCTCCAGCCGGTCGCCGAGGTGATGTCGGCGAGATCGACCCCTGCGTAGTCGCGGTAGCTCGCCGAGACGGCGTCGGCCGGGATCTCGATCCCGCCGGCCGGGCTCAGCGGCTCGGCGCTGACCTGGGACAGGTAGGTGTTGGCGCGCTCGGGGTCGACGCCCCAGGTGGTCACGACGACGCCCGAGAACACCAGGCGCAGCTCGCGGACCCGGTCGCGCGGAAGCTTGCCTAGATCCTCGCTGCCGGTCCAGACCGGCTGCCCGCTCGGGTCGAGCGCGAGCGAGGGGACCCCGTCCTGGCCGTAGGGGAACACCTGGGGGACGGCGGCCACCACGACGAACGAGCCGTCGATCCGATCGCACGGCATCCAGCCGGCACCGGACCGCACCAGGAACACGGTTCGGTCTGCTGGCCGTCCCCGGCAGGGCATGCCCGGCGTGGTCGGCGCGGCGTCCTCGACCTGCCAGCCGTCCGGCACCGGGACGGTGACGCCCCGCAGCGTTGTTGTCGGTCCGCTCCAGGGGGTCACCTGCCGCACGGGTCCGGCGTCCTTGCCGGTCGCAGGGGGGTCGGTGCGGACGGAGCCCTGCCCCGTGGCCAGGACACCGGCCAGCCCGGCCCCCGCGGCCAGCAGTGCGACGGCGGCGGAACCGGCGATGATCCGGCGGCGCCGGGCGCGGACCCGGCGGATCACGGCGCCCACCGGGTCCGGGTCGCGCGGCGAGACGGCGTTGACCGCCCGCTCGAGGACGGCAACGAGGTCGCGGTCGGTCATCGGTCCCCTCCAGTCGTAAGTCGTACGTCGGCCAGGTCGCCGTGCTCTCGCAAGGTGCCCAGCGCGCGGCTGGCCCGGCTCTTCACGGTGCCTGGCGAGCAGTGCAGGGTGGCCGCGATCTCGGCCTCGGTGAGGCCGGCCCAGTAACGCAGGATCAGGACGACCCGCTGCTGCGCAGGCAGGTCGGCCAGCAACCGCTGGACCGCGTCGGCCTGGTCCAGCCCGGCGTACGGGCTATCGGTGGCCACCTCGGGGAGCTCCGCGGTGGGCACCTCGCCGTGCCACCGACGGCGGCGCTCCCGCCAGGCGGCGCGGGCCATCACGGTCCGCGTGTAGGCCTCGGCATTGCCGTCCGGGCCGATCCGGCGCCAGGCCCGGAACGTCTTCTCCAGGGCCGACTGGACCAGGTCCTCGCCGTGCCCGGGGTCGCCGGTCAGCAGCGTGCCGAGCCGGACCAGCGCGGGGTACCGCGCCGCCACGAAGTCCCGGAACCCGTCCGGTTCCCGCATGCCTCACCCCGTTCTGCCGCGGCGCGCGCGGCCGGGCCCGTCACCCGCTAAGAGGCATCGGACCCGCCCCAGGGTTCCACGTCGGGTGGTCCCACTACACTCCGAGCGCCCCGACAACGACGTCGGCGCGCCCCGGACACGAAGGACTTGGTAGCCGTGAAGGTCGGCATCCCTCGCGAGGTCAAGAACCACGAGTACCGCGTCGCGATCACTCCCGCTGGTGTGCACGAGCTGGTCCGCCACGGGCACGAGGTGTTCATCGAGAAGGACGCCGGGGCCGGCTCGTCGATCCCCGACACGGACTACCAGGCGGCGGGAGCGCAGACCCTCGGCACCGCCGACGACGTCTGGGCCACCGGCGACCTGATCCTCAAGGTCAAGGAGCCGGTCGAGCAGGAGTACGGCCGCATGCGCGAGGGCCAGACGCTGTTCACCTACCTGCACCTGGCCGCCGACAAGCGGCTGACCGAGGAGCTGGTCGCGCGCAAGGTCACCGGCATCGCCTACGAGACCGTCGAGCTGCCGGACCGGTCGCTGCCGCTGCTGGCGCCGATGTCCGAGGTCGCGGGCCGGCTGGCACCGCAGGTCGGCGCGCACACGCTGATGCGGGCCGAGGGCGGCCGCGGGATCCTGATGGGCGGGGTCTCCGGCGTCTACGCGGCCAAGGTGGTCGTGATCGGCGCCGGCGTCTCCGGCATGAACGCCGCCGCGATCGCGCTCGGCATGCAGGCCGAGGTGCTGCTGCTAGACCGCAACATCCAGCGGCTGCGCGAGGTCGACCGGATCTACCAGGGCCACATGCAGACCGTGGCGTCCAACACCTACGAGATCGAGCGGGCCTGCCTGGACGCCGACCTGGTGATCGGCGCCGTGCTGGTGCCCGGCGCCAAGGCGCCGAAGCTGGTCACCAACGAGCTGGTCTCGCGGATGCGCCCCGGCTCGGTGCTCGTCGACATCTCGATCGACCAGGGCGGCTGCTTCGAGGACTCCCGCCCGACCACCCACGCCGACCCGACCTACAAGGTGCACAACTCGGTCTTCTACTGCGTCGCGAACATGCCGGGCGCCGTCCCGCACACCTCGACCTACGCGCTGACGAACGTCACGCTCCCGTACGCCGTGGAGCTGGCCGATCGCGGCTGGCGGGACGCGCTGCGGGCCGATCATGCCCTGTCGCTCGGCCTGAACACCTACGACGGGCACGTCACCTACGGGCCGGTCGCAGAGGCTCACGGGGTGCAGTCGATGGAGCTGGCCGAGGTGCTCGCCTGATCTCGCGATGAGCGCGCTCCAGCAGGCGCAGCAGACCTACCTCGATCACCTGGCGGTCGAGCGCGGGCTCGCGGCAAACACGTTGTCGTCGTACCGGCGGGACCTGCGGCGCTACCTGACCCACCTGGCGGGTCGCGACATCGACGCGCCGGCCGCGATCGGTGAGGCCGACGTGAGCGCCTTCCTGGTCGCCCTGCGCGAGGGTGACGAGGAGCACCCGCCGCTTGCCGCGAACTCCGCGGCCCGGGCGGTCGTGGCGGTGCGTGGGTTCCACCGGTTCCTGTTGCGCGAGGGCCTGGTCACCGTCGACGCCGCCCGCGGGGTCCGGCCGCCGTCGCCGCCCAAACGGCTGCCCAAGGCGATCTCGGTGCAGGAGGTCGAGGCCCTGCTCGCGGCCGCCGGTGCCGACGAGACCCCGCGGGCGCTGCGGGACCGGGCCCTGCTGGAGCTGCTGTACGGCAGCGGTGCCCGCATCTCCGAAGCGGTCGGGCTGGACGTCGACGACCTCGACGTCGACCCGGCGGGCTCCGGCACGGTGCGGCTGCTCGGCAAGGGCAGCAAGGAGCGGGTGGTGCCGGTCGGCTCGTACGCCCGCGAGGCGGCGTCGGCCTACCTGGTCCGCGGCCGCCCCGCCCTGGCGGCGTCGGGCAGCGGGTCGCCGGCGCTGTTCCTCAACGCTCGCGGCGGCCGGCTGTCCCGGCAGAGCGCCTGGACCGTGCTGAAGGCGGCCGCCGAGCGGGCCGGACTGCGCCGGCAGATCTCGCCGCACACGCTGCGGCACTCCTTCGCCACCCACCTGCTCGACGGCGGTGCCGACGTCCGGGTCGTGCAGGAGCTGCTGGGACACGCCAGTGTCACGACCACCCAGGTCTACACGCTGGTCACGGTCGACCGGCTGCGCGAGGTCTACGCCACCTCGCACCCCCGCGCCCGCTGATCGGTCCGGGTGCGCACGGCGTGGCGGCGTGATCCGAGCGGGTCGGCTGCCTACTGTCGCTCGTGAGGTCGGTACGGCGACAGGCCGACGAGTCGACAATGAGGACGGCACCGTGAGCACCCAACCGCTGATGCCCCCCGACGGGCCCGCCCCGGACCACGTGGCGCCCCCGGTCCCGGCCGTCGAGCTGCCACCTCCGCATGCGGAGCCGCACGCTGACGTCCGACCGCCGGCCGAGGCGCCGGCCGCGGCCGAGGCCGAGGCCGAGGCACCGGCTGCGGCCGAGGTCACGGCAGCCGAGACCGCTGCAGCCGAGGCCGATGCAGCAGGGAGCATCGCGCCCCGGCCGATCGGCCCGACCGGCCGGCCGATGCCCCTGATCCCGGAGCCGTCGCCCCGGGAGACCCACGGCCCGGCCCGGATCATCGCCATGTGCAACCAGAAGGGCGGTGTCGGCAAGACCACGTCGACCATCAATCTGGGGGCAGCGCTCGCCGAATACGGTCGGCGGGTGCTGCTGGTCGATCTCGACCCGCAGGGTGCGCTGTCCGCCGGGCTCGGGATCG
>JAVEDA010000500.1 GCA_030841195.1 Actinomycetota bacterium
GCGTCGCGGACGTCGACGAACCGGGCGCAGGTGACGTGACCCTCGAAGGTGACGACGACGGCCCACCAGCCGGCCGTGTCCAGCGCCGTGAGGTCGTCGGTGACGTCGACCAGCCCGGTCGCCAGCCGGCCGCCGAACCACGCCAGCGGCGCGGGGCCGTCAGTCGAGGGCACCGACCGCCGCCTCGGCGGCCGCGACGATCTCGACGAGCAGGGCGTCGACCGCGACGATCTGGTCGGAGACGTTGCGGTCCTCGTCCATGGTCGCGACGTCGCGGCGGACCCGCGCCAGCACCGCGGCGCCCGCCGCGCTCGGCGCCGCCACCTCGGCCCGGAAGTCCAGCGCCTGCGAGGCGGCCAGCACCTCGACGGCGAGCACGGCTCGGACGTTCGCCACCACCTCGCGCAGCTTGCGCATGGCGGTCCACCCCATCGAGACGTGGTCCTCCTGGTTGCCCGAGGTCGGGATGGTGTCGACGCTGGCCGGGTGGGCGAGCACCTTGTTCTCGCTGACCAGGCTGGCCGCCGTGTACTGCGCGATCATGAAGCCGGAGTTGGTGCCGGGGTTGCGCGCCAGGAAGGCCGGCAGGTCGCGGGAGAAGGCCGGGTCGAGCATCCGGTCGGTCCGTCGCTCGGAGATGCTGGCCAGCTCGGAGACCGCGATCGCGAGCATGTCGCCCGCGAAGGCCAGCGGCTCGCCGTGGAAGTTGCCGGTCGACATGACCTCGCCGTCCGGCACGATCACCGGGTTGTCAACGATCGACCCGAGCTCGATGTCGATCACCCGGCGGGCATGCGCAAGGACGTCGCGGACCGCGCCATGCACCTGCGGCGCGCAGCGCAGGCAGTACGAGTCCTGCACCGCGTGGTCGCTCTCGCGGTGGCTGGCGACCAGCGGGCTGCCCGCCAGCAGCCGACGGAGGTTGCCGGCGCTGTCCAGCTGGCCCGGGTGCGGCCGGATCACCTGCACCCGCTCGTCGTACGCCTTGTCGGTGCCCAGCAGCGACTCGACGCTCATGGCGGCCGCGATGTCGGCGACCTTGACCAGCAGCCCGATCTCGTCGACCGCCAGCGCGAGCAGCACCTGCATCGGCTCGGTGCCGTTGATCAGGGACAAGCCCTCCTTGGGGGCGAGCACCAGCGGCTCGATGCCCTCCTCGGCCATCAGCTCGGCCGCGGGCCGGCCGCGCAGGTCGGCGTCGCCGCGCCGGCGCAGCCGGCCCTCGCCGACCAGCGGCTGGGCCAGGTGCGCCAGCTGGGCCAGGTCGCCGGACGCGCCCACCGACCCCTTGCCGGGGATCACCGGGAGCAGGTCGTGGGCGAGCAGCTCGAGCAGCTTGGCGGGCAGCTCGGTGCGGACCCCGGAGTAGCCGCCGGTCAAGGTGCGAGCCCGGAGCAGCAGCAGGCCGCGGACCACGTCATCGGGCAACGGCGCGCCCACGCCGGCACTGTGCGAGCGGATCAAGGCCAGCTGCATCCGCTCCAGGTCGGCTCGCCCGACGTGGGTGTCGGCGAGGGCGCCGAAGCCGGTGGTGATGCCGTACATCACCTTGTCGCGCTCGACGGCGTCGGCCACCACGGCGCGGCTGGGTGCCATCCGGGCCGCCACCCCCTCGCCCATGACGGCATCCGCGTCGCCGCGAGCCACCGCCACCAGGTCGTCGAGGGCGAGGGCGTCTCCGGTGACCGTCACTGTCCGCATGGCGGGCAACCTAGTGCTCCCAGGCGGGTGCGCGGAGGGCGCCTCCGCGGTCGGCCCGCTTTGGTCGGGTCCAGCCCGATCGGCTATGGTCTCTCAAGCACGACGGGGTGGCCGTAAGGCTGCCCGGCCGTCGCGCGGACGTGGCTCAGTTGGTAGAGCATCACCTTGCCAAGGTGAGGGTCGCGGGTTCGAATCCCGTCGTCCGCTCGGATGTGATCGAGGCTGATCAGGGCCTCATTCGGTGGAGTGGCCGAGAGGCGAGGCAACGGCCTGCAAAGCCGTCTACACGGGTTCAAATCCCGTCTCCACCTCGAGCACCCGGCAGTACGAACAGCACGATCAGCACAGCACGGGCGATTGGCGCAGTCTGGCTAGCGCGCTTCCCTGACACGGAAGAGGTCACAGGTTCAAGTCCTGTATCGCCCACCAGCAGGACCCTGGTCACAGGTCAGGGGGCCGCGAGATCCGCAGCGAGCGATTCGAGCAACGAGTCCAGTTCAGCGGGTGCGCTGATATTCTTGAGTGGCAATACGATCACCCGTTCTGGGCCTTACGAGAGCCTGAGGCCGCCCCCCGACGGCAAGGTCCCGTCCGGATTCTCCTGCTCCCAATCATCGTCACTGCCCAACATCTCAACGAGGTCAAGGGCAGAGCGGCCCCATGCCCGCGCTCGAACTCGAGCGAGGCTGTCGTCATCGGCTTCCTTCTCGAGGTCAGCGACGATGACACGAGTTGCCGTGAACACGACCACGCTTCCGGTGAAGTAGTCGGCTGGTTCGTCTGACAGGCCGGCATCACACAGGACGACTTCCTCGGGGCGGACAAGCGCCGCGATACGTTGCGCGGCGTGCAGAGGAACCCGGCGTCCGCCGCCGCAATTCTGCATGGTCGCCCGGATGGTCTCGACGTCATCGGCGTAGGTCATGGGCTCGAGCCTCCCCCAACATCGACGTCTCGACACTGGACGGCTGAGGGTACGGGGTCTCGACGGGGACCAGCGCGACGTCAAGGGCGTCCTCCTCAAGCAGTA
>JAVEDA010000047.1 GCA_030841195.1 Actinomycetota bacterium
CGCCCCAGGCCGCGTCCCCTCCGGTCGGGGTCATCCGCAGCACCGGTGCCGGGTCGTCGACCAGGTCTGCCTGGAAGCCCGGCAGCGACTCCGGCCGGCGGCGGATCTGGGTGTCGAAGGCCCGCAGCAGCTCGGCGTCGTCCATGCCCACGACCCTAGGGACTGCTGGCTGCCACGAGCGACCCCCTTTCCCCGTCCGCCGCTGTTGACCACGTGAAGCGTCAGTGGGGGTGGCCGGTCACGTGCTGGCGGACCCACGTGTGCATCGCGACCGCGGCGGCCGCGCCGGCGTTGATCGACCGGGTCGAGCCGAACTGCGCGACCGACACGACCAGCGAGACCGCCTCGCGCGCGGCCGGCGAGAGTCCCGGCCCCTCCTGGCCGAGCAGCAGCACGCAGGCGCGGGGCAGCCGGGTGGACTCCAGCGGCACCGAGCCCGGCAGGTTGTCGACCCCCACGACCGGCAGTGACGCCGCAGCCGCCCAGCTCGCGAACGACTCGACGTCGTCGTGGTGGCGCAGGTGCTGGTAGCGGTCGGTGACCATGGCGCCGCGCCGGTTCCACCGGCGCCGGCCGACGACGTGCACCTCGCGGGCCAGGAACGCGTTCGCGGTGCGCACCACAGACCCGATGTTGAAGTCGTGCTGCCAGTTCTCGATGGCGACGTGGAAGTCGTGCCGGCGCAGGTCGAGGTCCTCGACGACGGCCTCGCGCCGCCAGTACCGGTAGCGGTCGACCACGTTGCGGCGGTCGCCGTGCTCGAGCAGCTCGGGGTCCAGCCGCGGGTCGTCCGGCCAGTCGCCCGGCCACGGCCCGACGCCGACCTCGTCCATGCCGGCAACCCTAGGCTTCGCCCGGTGGTGCCGGCCTCGGACGTGTTCCCCGATCTCTCGCCCGACCTGGGCGGGCTGACCGCGGCTGCCGTGTACGGCGTGGTGCTCGGCTTCGTCTTCGTCGAGTCCGGGCTGCTGGTCGGCTTCCTGCTGCCCGGCGACAGCATCCTGTTCGGCGCCGGCCTGCTGTCCGCCGAGCCGGGCTCGGGGGTCTCCCTCCCGGTGCTGGCGGCCGGCGCCTTCGCCGCAGCCGTCGCCGGCGACTCGCTCGGCTACACCCTCGGCTCCCGGCTCGGACGCGGCTGGCTGGACCGTCGGGTGGCCGTCGGCCGGCTGGACGAGCGGCACCTGCTCCGCGCCGAGCAGTTCTACGCCCGGTGGGGCTGGTGGGCGGTCGTGGTCGCGCGCTGGATCCCGTGGGTCCGCACGTTCACCCCGATCGTCGCGGGCACCAGCCGGATGCCGTACCTGCGGTTCCTGTCGGCCAACCTCGCGGGCGCGATGTGCTGGGCCGTCGGCCTCACCGTCCTGGGTCACCTCGCGGCCGACACACCCGCCCTCCGACACATCTCGTACGCCGTGGCCGCGCTCTTCGTGGTCGGCTCGCTGGTTGCGGGTGTCGTCGGTTGGTTGCGCGTCCGGGCAGCACGCAGGCAGTAGCGTCGCAGGGGTGGGTCGACACACGGTGCCCGGCACCGGGACCCCCGAACCGGACCGGGGGTTCTGGGTTCGTCTCGCGGTGGCGGCCGTCGTGGTCCTGCTGGTCGGCGGTTACTTCCTGACCCGCGGCGGGGGCGACGACCAGGTCGGCACCGCCACCGGTCCGACATCGACCCCGTCGGCCTCGAGTTCGGGCACGAGCTCCGGCTCGAGCAGCCCCGCTCCGGCGACCACGACCGTGTCGCCGACACCTTCACCCAGCAAGTCGGCCCGGCCCCCCACGCTGGCCTTCACGGTGCGCTACCCGGCGTACATCACGGTGCGGGTGCCGGGCGGCCCGACGCTGGTCTCCAAGCTGTTCAAGACCGGCGCCAAGGCGTCCTACGACCAGAAGGTGCTGCAGGTGGTCAACGGGCGCCCGCAGGCGGTGCGGTTCGTGGTCAACGGCAAGCCGCGCAAGCCGGGACCATCGGGGCAGACCGAGACCTTCACGGTCCGGCGGAGCTAGCCGCCAGAGGCCACGGGTAGCCTCGTCGCGTGCCCGTCACCGCGCTCGGCCCTTCCTGGCTCGACCCCAACCAGCTGGTCGAGACCTTCGGGCTGATCGGCACCTTGATCGTCATCTTCGCCGAGTGCGGACTCCTGATCGGCTTCTTCCTACCCGGCGACTCGCTGCTGTTCACCGTCGGCCTGCTGGTCGCCAACGACAAGATCAAGCAGCCGATCTGGCTGGTCGTGGTGCTCGTCTGCATCGCCGCCATCGCCGGCAACCAGGTCGGGTACCTGATCGGCCGCAAGGCCGGCCCGTCGCTCTTCAACCGACCCGACTCACGATTCTTCAGGCAGGCGTACGTCGACAAGACCAACGCGTTCTTCGACAAGCACGGTCCGCGCGCCATCGTGCTCGCACGGTTCGTGCCGATCGTGCGCACCTTCATCACGGTCATCGCCGGCGTGGGGAAGATGAACTACCGCATCTACACGATCTACTCGGTCATCGGCGGCGTGCTCTGGGGCGTGGGCGTCACCACGGTCGGCTACCTGCTCGGCGACAATGCCTTCGTCCACGACCACATCGAGCTGATCCTGATCGGGATCGTGGCGGTGTCCCTGCTGCCGGTCGGGTTCGAGGTGCTCCGGCACCGGACGCGGGCCGACACTGGGACCGGCACCGAGTAGGTCAGGAGAAGTCGACGGTGGGCGCGGTACGGACCGCCTCGTCCTCGACCTCGAAGTACTCCTCCTTGTGGAAGCCGAAGGTGCTGGCCACCAGGTTGGAGGGGAACGACTCGACCCGGGTGTTGAGCGCCCGCACGTTTGCGTTGTAGAACCGCCGACCGGCCGCGATCCGGTCCTCGGTCTCGGTCAGCTCACGCTGCAGCTCGAGGAAGTTGGTGCTCGCCTTGAGGTCCGGGTACGCCTCGGCGACCGCGAACAGGCGGCCCAGCGCTTGTCCCAGCACGCCTTCCTGCTGCGCCTGCTGGGCCGGTGACGCACCGGGCGACGCGGCGGCGGCGCGGGCCCGCGTCACGGCGTCGAAGACCTCGCGCTCGTGAGTCGCGTAGCCCTTGACGGTCTCGACGAGGTTGGGAATCAGGTCGTGCCGCCGCTTGAGCTCGACGTCGATCTGGCGCCAGGACTCCTGCACCAGGTTCCGTTGCGAGACGAAGCGGTTGTAGGACACCGCCACGAAGACGGCGAGCAGCACGACCAGCCCGAGGACGATCCAGAGCGCGGTCATGCTCCGGGACTGTATCCACTCGCGGGGCCGCCTGCGTCCTTCCACACGAACGACGGGATGCCTGCTTGCACCTGCCCCAGCACCGAGCAGGTGCGCACCACGTCGGCCGGGTCGAGCCGGCCCTGGCGGAAGCCCACCAGGTCGGAGCCGCAGGTCCGCCATGCGCCGGCGTCGACGCCGATCAGGTACTGCATCGTGCGGGGCGTCAGTATGTCGCTGGCGAGCTTCGGCGAGGAGGCGCTGACCCGGAACCGCCGGTTGAAGTCCTCGCTCTCGAGGTCGATGTCGCTGGCCAGTCCGACGGCCCCCGCCAGCCGGTCCAGCGCCGACTCGGGGACGACCTGGACATGACCCAGGAAGCCCTGCATCGGCACGACGCACACCATCCACTGGTGCGTCGAGGTGGTCCGGTTGCCCTTCGAGTCGGTCGAGTGCGTCTCGTAGGAGTAGTCGAACGCCGTGAACGGCCGCCCCGACTCGGTGCCACCGAGGACGTTGCGAGCGCGCGCGCTGTCGCCCCGCCCGAACGGCTCGCCCGGCCAGCGGTCGACGAGTCGAGGGTCCTCGGCGACGTACGTCCAGCCGCGCAGCGTCGCGAACTGCATCAGCCGGTCGCGCCGCTTGCGCTCCCGGACGAAGCCGACGACCAGCACCGCGACGATCCCGATGCCGAACAGCCACGGGAGCAGCGGCGCGAGGTCACCCATGTCAGTCCAGCCCGAGGTCCGCGAGCTGGTAGGCCGCGCGGTAGGGCAGCCCCTCGGCCTCGATCACCGGGGCGGCGCCGCGCTCGACGATGACCGCCACCCCGACCACCTCGGCGCCGGCCTCGCGCAGCGCGGTCACTGCGGCCATCACGGAGGCCCCGGTGGTCGACGTGTCCTCGACCGCGAGTACCCGGCGGCCCGCCACGTCCGGGCCCTCGATCCGGCGCTGCAAACCGTGGGCCTTGCCCTCCTTGCGCACGACGAACGCGTCCAGCCGGCGACCTTGCGCCGCAGCGGCGTGCAGCATCGCGGCCGCCACCGGGTCGGCGCCCAGCGTGAGCCCGCCCACCGCGTCGAACTCGAGGTCGGCGGTCGTGTCGAGCATCACCTGCCCGACCAGCGGCGCTGCGTCGGCGTCGAGGGTGATCCGGCGCAGGTCGACGTACCAGTCGGCCTCGCGGCCGGAGGAGAGCACCACCTTCCCGTGCACGACGGCCTTGTCGGTGATCTGGCGCAGGAGGTCGGCTCGGGTGTCCACGGTCGCCGAGCCTAGGGCAGCCTGGTGCCGTGACCGAGGACGCCGCGACGACCGTGCTGGTGCTGGTGCACAGCCCGCTGACCGGTCCGGAGGCGTGGGGCCGGCTGCCGGAGGTGCTGCGCGCGCGGGGCCACGAGGTCGTCGTGGTGGCGGTGCACGACGACGACCGGCCGCCGTACGCCTCGCGATTCGTGGCGCGGGCCGCCCTCCAGCTCCGTACGTCGGCGGGTACCCGGCCGACCGTGCTGGTCGGGCACTCCGGGGCCGGCAAGCTGTTGCCTCTGGTCGGCGCTGCCCGGCGGGCGGCGCGGGCCCCAGTGGCGGGCTACGTCTTCCTGGACGCGGGGCTGCCGGCCGTGCGGCCGGCGAGCCGGGCCGACCTGCTGCGCAGCGAGGGAATGGACGACGCGGAGGAGTTCGTGGCCGGGCTGGCCGCGGGTGGCACCTTCCCGGCCTGGACCGAGGACGACCTGCACGAGCTGGTGCCCGACGACGAGCTGCGGGCCGCCCTGGTCGGGTCGTTGCGGCCGCGCGGGCACGACTTCTTCGCCGAGCCGCTGCCGGTCGCGCCGGACTGGCCGGACGCTCCGTGCGGACTGCTGCGCCTCTCACCGGCGTACGACGCGAGCGCCCGACAGGCACGGCAGCGCGGCTGGCCGGTCCTCGACGGGCCCGACGACCGGCCCGGCGGCCATTTCGCCGCGCTGGTCGACCCGGCCTCGGTCGCTGACGACCTCGAGGACCTGCTCGGCCGGATGTGACGATCAGGCCGGGCCGCGGGAGGGTGCCTGCCCGCGCCAGTCGGCCAGGATCGTGGCCTCCTTGGCGGGGTCGATGCCGTGCCGGCCGACGTGTGCGTGCGGCGGGTCGTCGGGCGGCGCGCCACCGGACTGCATCCAGGCCCAGGTGTCGGCGACGGTCTCGCTCACCGGCCGCGGCCGCAGCCCGGCCGCGGCTGCCCACGACGCGTCGGCCGTCCAGACGTGGTCCCCGTCCTGCCCCGGCGGCATCCACAGCGGCAGCTCGGTCCAGGGCTCGACGCCGTGCGCCAGCAGCAGGTCGTCGTCGACCCAGGTGAGCCGGGCGTCCGACCCGGTGACGCGGACACAGTCCCGCAGCCAGTCGCCCATCGTCGTGTTGCCCGGCGGCGCGGTCGCGTTGAACGCACCGCCGGTGCCGTGCTCGCCGCAGTCGAGCAGGAAGGCAGCCAGGTCGCGCACGTCGACCACCTGCATCGGTGTCGCCGGGTCACCGGGAGCCAGCACCTCGCCGCCGCGGGCGATCCGCCGCAGCCAGGCGGGCAGCCGGCCGACGTTCTCGTGCGGGCCGAGGATCAGCCCCGCACGCGCGACGGTGGCCCGCTCGCCGAAGACCTCGGTGACCGCGCGCTCGCAGCCGGCCTTCAGGACCCCGTAATCGCCGTCGTCCGGCCCCGCGTCCGAGTCGCAGGGCTGACCGTCGAGGCCCTCGGGCGTCGGTCGGCCCGGCCAGGTGGTCGTGGCCGAGATGCTGGAGACGAAGACATAGTGCGCGCCCGACTCTGCCAGCGCTCGGACCGACCGGCCGACCACCCGCGGCACGAAACCACAGGTGTCGACGACGACGTCGAACCGTCGACCCTCCAGCTGGCCCAGCGCGCTCGGGTCGTCACGGTCGCCGCGCAGCACCTCGACACCCTCGATGTCCGGGCCCGAGACGCCGCGGTTGAACGTGGTGACCGCCCAGCCACGGCGCAGCGCCTCGACCACCGCGGCGCGGCCGAGGAAGGACGTCCCACCGATGACGAGTAGCTGCACGGCTCGACCCTGGCGGGCCAGGGCCGCCCGCGCCAGGGTCGTTCACCCAGGGCGCAGCCGGACCCGCCGTACAAGATCGTTCGCGACGTTCCGCATCAACACGCCGGGCGACACGCCGAGGGTCTGCGCACAAACGTCGCGAACGATCTTGACGCGGGCGCCCAGCCACCGGGATGTCGTACGCCGGGTCAGGTCAGCGCCGCCGGACGAGTCGCCAGAACAGCAGCGCCACCACCAGGCCGACGAGGACCGGGGCGGCCCGCTTGAGCATGGGCAGCCCCGCCGTGTCGAGCAGGTCGATCGCGTCGTTCTCGACCGGTCGCCGCAGCGGGGTGGGCTCCGGCGAGGGGCGGGCCGCGGGCGACGGTGTGCCGACGGTGGCCGCGGCGACGGCGGCGGCCGGGGACTCCGCCGCTGCCGCTGCCGGAGCCGGCTCGGCCGCCGCCGGCTCGCTCGAGGAACCCGTGGCATCGCCACTGCTCAGCGTGTCGGCCAGGCAGTCCGCGAACCGGCCGAGCAGCTTGTTGCCCACCTCCACCATGACGCCGCGGCCGAACTGCGCCGGCTTGCCGGTGATGGCCAGATCGGTCGTGACCGTCACGTTGGTGGCCGCCCCGCCATCGTCCTGCAGCTGGGCAGTGATCGTGGCGGTGGCCGTGCCGCTGCCGCGCGCCTCCTTGGCGCTGGCCTCGATGACCGCCCGGCGGGTCGCCTCGTCCTTGTCGGTGAACCGCGCGGTGCCGGCGTAGGTGACCTGGATCGGGCCGACCTTGACCTTCACCCGGCCCACGATGGTCTCGCCGTCGAAGGACTCCACGGTCGCCCCGGGCATGCACGGGGCGATCCGTTCGACGTCGAGGAGCACGTCCCACGCCTGGGCCACCGGTACCGGCACCCTGAACTGGTGCTCCAGCTGCATCAGGTCAGCTCCCCCCGCTTGCGGCCGTGACCGCGCGCCTCGTCAGTACCCGAGCGAGGTGCTCGCGGTAGTCCGCCTTGCCGTTCAGGTCGCTCGGGGGACTCGCGCCCTCGGCCGCCCGCTCGCTCGCCGTGGCGATGGCATCCGGGGACGCGCCCGCCAGGGCTTCCTCGACGCCGGCCGCCCGGACCGGGGTGGCACCCATGTTCGTCAGCGCCACCCTCGCCTCGGCGATGGAGCCGTTGCCCCGGCGGACGGCCGCCGCGACCCCGACGATCGCCCAGGACTGGGCCACCCGGTGGAACTTCTCGTACCGGTAGCCCCACCCAGCACCGAGCTTCGGCACCCGCACCTCGACGAGTACCTCGTCCGGCGCGATCGCGGTCTGCAGGTAGTCGACGAAGAAGTCCGCGGCCGCCACCGTCCGCCGACCGCCGCTGCCGGCGACGACGAACTCGGCGCCCAGGGCGAGCGCCACCGCCGGCAGGTCACCGGCGGGGTCGGCGTGCGCGAGAGAGCCACCGAAGGTGCCGCGGTGCCGCACCGCCGGGTCGGCCACCGTCTCGGTCGCCTCGGCGATCAGGCCGGCGTGCTCCCGGATCAGCGGGTCGTGGAGGACCTCGTAGTGCGTGGTCATGGCCCCGATGACGAGGTGGTCGCCGTCCTCCCGGACGCCGCGCATCTCGCTGACCCGCCCGACGTCGACGACCACGGACGGGTAGGCGAGCCGGAGCCGCAGCAGCGGGATGAGCGACTGGCCGCCGGCCATCACCTTGGCGTCGTCGCCGCTCTCCCGGAGGGCCGAGACCGCCTCGTCGACCGAGCCGGCCCGGACGTAGTCGAACTCGGCGGGGATCACTGGGCACCTCCAGCAGTCGCGTCGGTCTGCGCACCGCCGTAGGCAACGGTGCCTTCCGCAGCCGTATCGGCATCGCCACCACCGCCGTGTTGGCTTCCGTGGATCGCGCGCCAGACCCGCTCCGGGGTCAGCGCCATCCGGATGTCCTGCACCCCGAACTGGCGGACCGCGTCGATGACCGCGTTCGCGACGGCCGGGGTCGACGCGATGGTGCCTGCCTCGCCGATTCCCTTGACGCCCAACGGATTCGACGTGGCGGGCGTCACCGTGCGGTCGGTGTCGAAGAACGGCAGGTCGGGTGCCGCTGGCACGAGGTAGTCGACGAGCGACCCGGTCACGAGGTTGCCGGCATCGTCGTACACGCACTCCTCGTAGAGGGCCTGGGCGATCCCCTGCGCCAGGCCGCCGTGCACCTGACCCTCGACGATCATCGGGTTGACCACGTTGCCGATGTCGTCGACGCAGACGTACTTGCGGATCGTGGACATGCCCGTCTCGGTGTCGACCTCGACCGCGCACAGGTGGGTGCCGTGCGGGAAGCTGAAGGTGGACGGGTCGATGGTGGAGTTGGCCTGCAGCGTCGGCTCGGCGCCCTCGGGCAGGTCGTGCGCAGTGAACGCCTCGAACGCCACTTCCTGGATGGTCTTCGTTGAGCCGGGCGAGCCCTTGACGCCGAACGCGCCGTTGCTGAACTCCAGGTCGGCGGGGTCCGCCTCGAGCATGTGCGCGGCGATGACCCGGGCCTTCTCGACCACGCGTTCGGCGGCCGCCACTACGGCCATCCCGCCGATCACGAGCGACCGCGAGCCGTAGGTGTCCATGCCGTACGGCGACGAAGCGGTGTCGCCGTGGATGACCGAGATGTCGTCCGGGTCGACGCCGAGGGCATCGGCGGCGATCTGGCTCCACGCGGTCACGTGCCCCTGCCCGTGCGGCGACGTGCCGGTCACGACCTCGACCACACCGGTGGGGAGCACCCGGACGGTGGCGTGCTCCCAGCCGCCGGCGACGTACCTCAGGGAGGAGAGGATCCGGGACGGAGCGAGGCCGCACATCTCGGTGAACGTCGAGACGCCGATGCCCAGCTGGACCGGGTCCTTGCGGTCCCGGCGGTCCTGCTGCTCGCGCCGCAGGCCGTCGTAGTCGAACATCTCCTTGGCCCTGGCAGTGGCGGCCTCGTAGTTGCCCGAGTCGTACTCCATGCCCCCGATGGTCGTGTACGGGAACTCGTCGTGAGCGATCCAGTTGCGCTCGCGCAGCTCCAGCGGGTCGACGCCGAGCTCGGCGGCCAGGTCGTCCATGATCCGCTCGATGGCGAAGGTGGCCTCCGGCCGGCCCGCACCGCGGTAGGCGTCGGTCGGCGTGGTGGTGGTGAAGACGCCGGTACAGGTGAAGTCGTAGGCCTCCATCTTGTAGATCCCGTTGTACATGAACGCGCCGAGCAGCGGGATGCCCGGCGTGATGAGGTGGAGGTACGCCCCCATGTTGGCGAGCAGGTCGACCCGCAGGCCGAGGATCTTGCCGTCGTTGGTGACGGCCAGCTCGATCTCCTGCAGCTGGTCGCGGCCGTGGTGGGTGACCTGCGCGTTCTCGCTGCGCGACTCGGTCCACTTCACCGGCTTGCCGAGCATCGTGGCCACCTGCACCGCGAGGATCTCCTCGCGGTAGAACTGCAGCTTGGAGCCGAAGCCGCCGCCGACGTCGGGGGCGACCACCCGGATCTTGTTCTCCGGGATCCCGGTCGTGAGCGCCA
>JAVEDA010000088.1 GCA_030841195.1 Actinomycetota bacterium
GCGTCGCGCAGCTCGTTGATCTCGACGTTGTTGAGCTCGAGCCGGCAGCCGCCGCACCGGCGCTGGCGCAGCTCGGCCGCCCCGACGCCGCCCTGCTGCTCGCGGATCTTCTCGTAGAGCGCGACCAGGTCCTCGCCCAGCGAACCGGCCTGGGTGGCCCGCTGGGCCCGCAGGTTCTCGGTCTCGGCGTCGATCTCGCCGGTGGTCGTGTCGCGGGACGCCGTCAGCGCGGCCACCCGGGCCCGGGCCGCCTCCTGCTGGGCTGCCAGCTCGGAGCTGCGCGACTGCGAGGACTCCAGCCGCTCCATGATCTCGAGCACGACCTCCTCGAGGTCGCCCTGCCGGTTGCCCAGGGTGGTGATCTCGTGCTGCAGGCTCTCCAGCTCCTTGGGCGAGGAGACCTGCCCGGCGTCGAGGCGCTTCTGGTCCCGCTCGGCCCTGGCCCGCACCTGGTCGACGTCGCCCTCGGCCTTCGTCAGCTCGCGGGCCAGGTCACTCTGCTCGGTCTCGGCCTCGACCTGCTGGTCGCGCAGGACCTCCAGCTCGGTCTCCAGCTCGGCCAGCGCGGCGTGCTCGGGCAGGGTCCGGCGCCGGTGCGCCAGCTGGTCCAGGCGGGTGTCGAGCGCCTGCACGTCGAGCAGGCGCTGCTGGTCGGAGGCGGCGGCTTTCAGCGGGGGCTCCTAGCTGTCATCCGGGGGCGGCGATCCACGGATCGGTCACGAGAGTCGAGACGCGCATCTCCACCGTATCCGCCTGCGCGCCGAGCCCGTCCCGGAGCAGCCGGGCGCAGTCGGCCAGCCAGGGCCACTCGCTGGCCCAGTGGCTCACGTCGACCAGCCCGGGGCCGCCGTGCGCGAGCGCCTCGGACGCCGGGTGGTGGCGCAGGTCGGCCGTCACGTAGGCATCCACGCCCGCCGCCCGGACCTCGGCGAAGAGGTCGTCGCCCGCTCCCCCGCAGACCGCCACCGTGCGGACCGGCCGGTCCGGGTCGCCGCCGACCCGCACCCCGGCCGCGGTGGCCGGCAGCGCGGCCGCGACGCGGCCGGCGAAGTCGGCCAGGGTCCCGCCAGGCGCCCAGCTGCCGACCCGGCCGAGACCGCGGGCACCGGCCAGGGCCACCAGCTCGACCAGGTCGAAGGCCGGCTCCTCGTAGGGGTGGGCTGCTCGCAGCGCCGCCACCACGGCCGTACGCCGGTGCCGGGCGAGCACCATCTCGATCCGGGTCTCGGCCACCTGCTCGCGCTCACCCACCCGGCCGATCGCGGGGTCGGCCCCAGGCAGCGGGGTGAACGTGCCGGTTCCCGCCGAGGTGAACGCGCACCGCTCGTAGTCGCCGAGCCGGCCGGCACCGGCAGCGGCCAGCGCGTCGACGACCCGCTCCGCGTCGGCCTCGGGGACGAAGGTGACCAGCTTGTCCAGCGGGTCTGCGGCCGCCGGCTGCAGCGGCCGGAGGTCGGTCAGGCCGAGCGCCGCGGCGAGCGCGTCGGACACGCCCGGGTCGGCGACGTCGGCATTGGTGTGCGCGACGTGCAGGGCGACGCCGGCCCGCACCAGCGTGGTCACCGCGCGGCCCTTCGGCTCGGTGGCGGCCACCGAGTGCACCGGGCGCAGCAGCAACGGGTGGTGCGTGACCAGCAGGTCCGCGCCCCAGGTGACGGCCTCGTCGACGACGGCCTGGACCGGGTCGACGGCCAGCAGCACCCGGCGTACCGGCTGGTCGGGGTCGCCGGTGACCAGGCCGACGGCGTCCCAGGCGGCGGCCCAGCGCGGGTCGTAGAGCCGGTCGAGCACGCCGACGACGTCGGCCAGGGTGACGCCGGCGGTCACGCCCGGGCTCGCACCTGGAACGGCCGCACCCAGTCCTCGCGGGTCTCCTCGTCGATGGTCAGCCGCCACGAGTAGCGCCCCGCCGCCACCGGGAACGGCGGGATCGTCACCACGAACGCGAAGTCGATGTCGCTGCCGGCCGGCAGCCCGGCCGGCCGGCCGACCTCGAAGCTGCCCTCCGCCCGCACCCCGCCACCGCTGTCGCCGGCGGGCACCGCCCGGCCGTCCTCGTCGATCAGCTCGAGGGCGAAGGCGTGCTGCACGTTGGCCGCGCTCCACGGCACGTCGAGCTTGATCGCGATGGCCATCGGGGGCAGGTCCGGGCCGGTGACCGACCAGCCGCCGCCGAGCACGTAGAGCTTTCCGTTGACCTCTTGGGCCGCATCGGCCAACAGCATCGTGACGCGCATGGCGCCGACCCTATGCCCGGGCCATTGACGCGGCGGGGCTGACCGGCGTACCCAAGGGGCATGAAACACGTACCGGAGTCGCACCAGTCGATCGCGCCGGACCGCGGCGTCGTGATCATCCTGGCAGCCATCGTCGTGACGTTTGCGATCGTCTACATCGTCGTCACGCTGGCCGACTGACCGAGCGCAAGCAGGTCAGCGGCGGGCACCGCCGGTCATGAGTCCACTGCAGTGGCTACGGGACCGGGACCCCGATCTCGCGGCGCTGCGCCGGGCCACCCGGACGGCGCTCGTGATGCCGGCCCTGTTCGCGATCGGCACCCAGCTCCTCGACGACCCGGAGTTTGCGACGTTCGCGGCGTTCGGCTCGTTCGCGCTGCTGCTGCTCGTCGACTTCCGCGGGCCGATCCGGGACCGGGTCCAGGCGCACCTGGCGCTGGCCGCCGTCGGTGCCGTGTTCGTCTGCCTCGGCACCCTGGCATCGCGCAACGCGTGGCTGGCCGCCGCGGCGATGGCCGTCGTCGGTTTCGGCGTCCTGTTCGCCGGTGTCGTCAGCTCGGTGCTGGCAGGCGCCACCACCTCGCTGCTCCTGGCGTTCATCCTGCCGGTCTCACTGGCCGCACCCGCGTCGGCGATCCCCTCCCGGCTGGCCGGCTGGGCGCTGGCGTCGGCGGTCTCGGTACTCGCCGCCGTGCTGCTGTGGCCCGCGCCGACCAGCGAACCGCTGCGCCGGCCGGCCGCGGCCGCCTGCCGGGCGCTGGGTGCGCGGCTGCGCTCCGACGTCGCACACCTGATCGGCGGCCCCGGCCGGCCGGCCGACGACGAGCACGCCAGCGCGATCGCCGAGGCGGACACCGCTGTGCGGACGCTGCGCCGGGTGTTCCTGGCGACGCCGTACCGGCCGACCGGGCTCAGCACCGCGACCCGCACCGTGGTGCGCCTGGTCGACGAGCTGACCTGGCTGCACGCGATCATGGTGCAGTCGGCTCGCCACCCGCCGGGCACGCCAGTCGACCGAGCGGCCTGCACGGTGAAGCTGGCGGCCGCCACCGTGCTCGAGGAGGGTGCGTCACTGCTCGAGACCCTGGGCGGCGGCGATCCCGCGGGGCTGCGCCAGGCCATGGCCGCGATGGACGACGCGCGGGCCCGGATGGAGCGCCAGGCCACCAGCCAGGTGGCCGCGGACGAGCGGATCTCGGAGTTCATCTCCGCCCTCGACCCCAGCTTCCGGGCGCACGAGCTGAGCTTCGCGGCCGCCTTGGTGGGCCGCAGCATCGACCTCACCGCGGCAGCCGAGCGGCGCAGCTGGCCGGAGCGACTGCTCGGGCGTCAGCCCAAGGGCGTGCCCGGCACCCTGTCGGCGGCCCAGGAGCGGGCAGCCGCGCACGTCGAGCGGCACTCCGTCTGGCTGCACAACAGCGTGCGGGGAGCCATCGGGCTCGGCCTCGCGGTGCTGGTGGCGGACCTGGCCGGCGTACAGCACTCGTTCTGGGTGGTGCTGGGGACGCTGTCGGTGCTGCGCTCCAATGCCTTGAGCACCGGGCAGAACGCCGTGCGGGGTCTGCTCGGGACGGTCGCCGGGTTCGTCGTCGGGGCGTTGCTGCTGCTGCCGATCGGCTCGAACACCACCGTGCTGTGGGCACTGCTCCCGGTAGCCATCCTGCTGGCCGGGGTGGTGCCGGCGGCCATCTCGTTCGCCGCCGGACAGGCCGCGTTCACCCTGGTGCTGGTGATCCTGTTCAACATCATCGCGCCGACGGGATGGGAGGTCGGGCTGCTGCGCGTCGAGGACGTCGCGATCGGCGTGGCGGTCAGCCTGGTCGTCGGCGTCCTGTTCTGGCCGCGCGGCGCCGCAGCGGCGCTCAGCCACGCGCTAGCCGAGGCGTACCGCGACAGCGCGAGCTACCTGGCCCGGGCGGTGACGTTCGGGATGCAGCGCTGTGACGAGTCCACCGCGCCGTTGCCGGCCCCCGTGGACGAGGCGTTGCGCGCGGCTGCGGCGGCCCGCCGCCTCGACGACACGTTCCGCGCCTACCTCGCCGAACGCGGAGCCAAGCCGGTGCCGCTGCCGGAGGTCGCCGGCCTGGTGACCGGCGTCGCCGGACTCCGGCTCGCCGCGGACGCCGTGCTCGACCTGTGGCAGCGCGAGGACGGCCAGGCCGCAGGCGACCGGGCCGACGCGCGCGAAGAGCTGGTGGGCAGCACCGAGACCGTGCGCGGCTGGTACGACGACCTCGCCACCAGCCTGGTCAACCGCACTCCGGTGCGTGACCCGCTCCCACCCGACCCGACGGCGGACCGGCGGCTGGTCGATGCAGTGCGCACCGACCTGGTCCTCGAGGACGGCCGGGCCAGCGCGACAGCGGTCCGGCTGATCTGGACCGGCGACCACCTCGACGCCGCGCGCCGGCTGCAGGCCACCCTCGTCGAGCCGGCCCGCGCGGTCACCCGGCAGCGCGAGCTCGGCCCGCGGGGGCGGCTGCGCGACTGACGTTTGTCTGCGCAACCGGCCGGGAAGAAGGCG
>JAVEDA010000094.1 GCA_030841195.1 Actinomycetota bacterium
CGGCACCTACCGCGTTGACGGCGAAGGCGGCCCCCTCGGCGTCCTCGGCAGCGTCGACGTCGGTCCACGCGGCAGCGTTGACGACGACGTCAGCACCGGCCAGCGACTCGCGACAAGCTCGGGGGTCCCGCACGTCCAGCTCGGCCCGGGTCAGCGCGACCTCGTCGTGCCCGGCGGCACGCAGGACCGACACCACGTCGGCACCGAGCATGCCACCCGCCCCGGTGACGTACCAGGTCGCCCGAGCCGCGTTGCGCATGGTGGGCGAGGGTACCCTCGCCCACCATGCGAGGGATCATCCTGGCCGGCGGCTCAGGGACACGGCTGTACCCGATCACTCGCGGCATCAGCAAGCAGATCATGCCGGTCTACGACAAGCCGATGATCTACTACCCGCTCTCGACGCTGATGATGGCCGGGGTGCGCGAGGTGCTGGTCATCACCACCCCGCAGGACCAGGCGCAGTTCAGCAGCCTGCTCGGCGATGGCCACGAGCTGGGCATGGAGCTCTCCTACGCGGTGCAGCCGCGGCCGGAGGGCCTGGCCCAGGCCTTCGTCATCGGGGCCGACTTCATCGGCGCCGAGTCGGTGGCGCTGGTTCTCGGGGACAACCTGTTCTACGGCGCGGGGCTCGGCCGGTCGCTGCGCCAGAACAGCGAGGTCCGCGGTGGCCGGATCTTCGCCTACCGGGTGGCGGACCCCACGGCGTACGGCGTGGTGGAGTTCGCGCCCGACGGCACCGTCCTCTCGATCGAGGAGAAGCCACCGCGGCCGCGCAGCAAGTACGCCGTGCCCGGCCTCTACTTCTACGACAACGACGTGGTCGACATCGCCAAGGCCCTCGAGCCCAGCGCGCGGGGTGAGCTCGAGATCACCTCGGTCAACGCCGAGTACCTGCGCCGTGGCGCCTTGCAGGTGACCGTCCTCGACCGTGGCACCGCGTGGCTCGACACGGGCACCTTCGAGTCGCTGATGCAGGCGGCCGCCTTCGTGCACGCCGTCGAGGAGCGCCAGGGCATCAAGATCGGATGCATCGAGGAGGTCGCCTTCCGCGAAGGTTTCATCGACGCCGACCAGCTGCGGGCGCTGGCCGAGCCGTTGCGGAAGAGCGGGTACGGCGAGTACCTGCTCGACGTCGTCGCCGAGTCGCAGGGAGCCTGACCCGTGCAGATCCGTGAGCTGTCGGTGCCGGACGCCTTCGAGGTGGTCCCGGTGCAGCACGGGGACGACCGCGGCGTCTTCCTCGAGTGGTTCGCGAGGGACCAGTTCGAGAAGGAGACGGGCCACCGTCTGCCGCTGGCGCAGGCGAACTGCTCGGTCTCGTCCCGGGGCGTGGTGCGCGGCATCCACTTCGCCGACGTGCCCCCCGGACAGGCCAAGTACGTCAGCTGCGCCGCGGGCGCGGTGCTGGACGTGGTGGTTGACCTGCGCTCCGGCTCACCGACGTACGGGTCGTGGGACGCGATCCAGCTGGACGACGTCGAGCGCCGGGCCGTGTTCATCGCCGAGGGGCTCGGGCACGCCTTCATGGCGTTGAGCGACCAGGCCACTCTCGTCTACCTGTGCTCGGAGCAGTACAACCCGCAGCGCGAGCACGGCGTGGACCCGTTCGACAGCGACCTGGCGATCGACTGGCCCGGCGGCGAGCGCGCCCTGACATCAGCCCGGGACGCGGCAGCGCCCGGTCTGCACGAGCTGGCATCCGCCGGCGGGCTCCCCACCTGGGACGCCTGCCGGGCCTTCTACGCCGGCGGGCGGTCCGACTAGTCCGACTACTGCTTGGGCAGCCGGTCCCGACCGGTGAGCCCGAAGGTCGTTCGCGCCCCGAGCCGGCTGCCGCCCGCCTGCAGCAGCGGCGCCTGGGTGGACCAGTAGGTCCAGAGCTCGGTGGAGCGGAACTCGGCCTCGAGCAGCTGCTCCAGCGCCGCGTCGTCGACACCGTCCCGGACGACGTGGTACTCGACCATGTCCGCCGGGTTGCCCTCGTCGTAGCGGCCGCGGAGCCGGCGGGCCCGGGTCGCGACGCCCTGCACGATGTTGCGCTGCCCGAGCCGCCACACGTAGTAGGCCGCCTTGTCGGCGCCCTTGTTGAGCCGGGACCGGCGGGGGTACCACAGCGGGTCCTGGAAGCTCGCGAATGCGCCGCCCGGGGTGATGCGGTCCAGCGTGCGCCCGACGAAGGTCAGGTAGTCGGGGATGTGGTGCAGCACCGAGATGCAGAGCACCAGGTCGTACTCCGCGTCGTCGGAGAAGGCCGCCTCGCCGTCCGCGTCGTAGAGCAGCCGGACCGACGGGTTGTAGGCGAACCGAGCCTCGAGGTGCTCCAGGCTCGGGCGACTCATCTCGGTCACGGTCACCTGGGCGCCCATGGCGGCGATGTGGTCGGTGAAGCTGCCGTGGCCGGCGCCGATCTCGAGCACCCGGCACGAGCCCCGGCGCTCGTACTGTTCCGCGACCAGCGCGCGGATCCGAGCGATGATCTCGTTGCGCAGCCGCGGATGCCGCAGGTGCGGCGAGCCGGCGTCGTAGTCGTGCCCGGTGCCGTGGGCGCGCTCCTGCAGGTCGGCCATCACCGGCCGGTCCGACGTCACGGGTGCACCGCTCGCAGCTGCACGACGAGCGGGCCGTCGATGCCGATCTGCAGGAACGCCTGGCCGCCGTTCAGGTACCAGGCCTGGGTGTCGTCGACGCGCTGCAACGTCCACCCGTCCGGGGCGGTCACCGTCGTCTGGAGCAGGAACCCGTTCACGGTGTTCTGCGGCGCGATGGTGTCCTTGAGCAGCAACGACGCGCCGTCCCGCACCGCCGCTCTGGGCAGCTCGTACTCCCAGCTCACCTCGGACGAGCCGCCCGGCGAGGTCACGACGGCCGCCTGGCCGAACGGCCGGCCAGCCTGGTCGATGTCCTTCTTCACCGTCGCGGGCAGGTCACTCTCCGGCTGCTGGGTGACGCGTGCGCCGCGTGGGAACAGGCTGATGACCAGGTTGGTGGCCCACCGGGTCGTGTAGCCGAACTTCGTGTCCGGACCGAGGCCGTTGTACGGCGGCGTGGCGTTCTCGATCCGCACCGTGCGTCGCACCGTGGCGGACCCGTCCGCGTGCAGCTGCACGGCCTGGGTCACCGTGCGCTTCTGGTAGACGTCGACCTTGCTGCCGTTGCCGTTCTGCGTGTAGACCGCGGTCAGGTCGCCCGACGAGGGGCTGGGGACCGAGCCGTCCAGGCCGCGGTGGCGCACCAGCGCCTCCAACCGGTCGTCCTGGAAGTACATCTGGACGTGCCTGGTGGGGGCAGCCGACAGGAGCGCATCGGCCTTGGCCCGCAGCTGCCCGCCACTGGTGAGGTTCGACAGCATCACCGACATCAGCGCGTCGTTTCGCGCCTGCCGGCCCTGTACGTCGACACCCTGCTCGTCGTACGCCTTCACGAGGAGCTCCTGGACCAGGTTCTGCGAGGTGAGCGTGCCGT
>JAVEDA010000155.1 GCA_030841195.1 Actinomycetota bacterium
TCCAACGGTCTAGGCGACAGTGGACCCATCCTGCCTCAGCCGCCCTCGCGCATCCCCCACGGTGAGCCGTAGGCCGTCAGCAGGTCGAGGAACGGCATCGGGTCGAAGGCCTCGGGTCCGAGCACGCCGGCACCCGACCACACCCCACCTGCGAGCAGCTCGAGGGCGACCACCGGGTTCACGGCCGTCTGCCAGACCACTGCCTGCGAGCCGTACTCCGCCATCGACCACTCGTTGTCGACGACGTGGTAGAGGTACACCTGCCGGTCGGCGCCGTCCTTGCGGCCGCTCACCCAGGTGCCCGCGCAGGTCTTGCCGGTCATCTTGTCGCCGAGCGTGGCCGGGTCCGGCAGGCAGGCGGCAACCACGTCCCGCGGCGACACGTCGACCCCGCCGACGCGCACCTTCTCGGTGCTGTCCAGACCGAGCTTGTGCAGCACCGACAGCACCGTGATGAACTCGTCGCCCAGCCCGTACTTGAAGGTGACCCGCTTCGCGTCCACCCAGCGCGGGATGAGCAGCACCTCCTCGTGCTCGACGTTCACACACTCGACCGGGCCGATGCCCTCGGGGAAGTCGAAGACCTCCGGCTCGCTGAACGGCGCGGTGGTGAACCAGCCCCGGTCCTTCTCCCACACCACCGGCGGGTTGAGGCACTCCTCGATCGTGGTCCAGATGCTGAACGACGGCGCGAAGTCATATCCGGCGACCTCGAGGTTCGCGCCGTCCCGCACCCCGATCTCGTCGATCTCGTCGAACAGGTGGTCGGCCGCGTAGCGCGCGAACACGTCGGACAGCCCGGGCTCGATCCCGATGCCGGCCAGCGCGAGCCGGCCCGCCGCCTCCCACTCCTTGCCCTTGGCGAACTGCTCGTCGCCCAGCATCACCCCCGTCTTCTCGTACGGCGAGTCCGGGTGCGGCCGCGACAGCGACATCGCCATGTCCAGGTAGTCGGCACCGGCAGCGAACGCTCCGTCGAAGATGGGCATCACGAACCGGGGGTCGACCGCGTTGAACACGTGGGTGGCGCCGTGCTCGCGGGCCAGCGCCGCCACGGCGTCGGCCGAGGACGCGTCGACCTGGGCCGCGACGAACCGCTTGTCATCGGCGTGCCGCTCGAGGGCCCGCTCGGCCCGGCGTACGTCGTAGTCCGCGACCACCATGGTCTCGAAGAAGTCGCGTCGCGCGGCGATGCCGACAGCAGCCGACCCCACCCCGCCTGCACCCACGACGAGAATCCGCATGGGTGCGGACGCTACTTCAGGTCGGCCAGGATCTCAGCGGCCGCCCGGTTGCCGGTCTCGACTGCTCCGTTGAGGTATCCCTGGAAGTCCTGGGAGGTGTGCTCGCCGGCGAAGTGGCAGCTGCCGACTGCTTCCTTCTCGACGCCGCTGAAGGCGGTGTACTGACCGACCTTCCAGTAGGAGTACGAGCCCAGTGTCCACGGGTAGGTCTTCCAGAAGTCCAGGGTCACCTTGCCGTTCCACTTCTTGGTGATCCCGGGGAACAGCGGCTCGATCTGGGTGAGGAAGCGCTGGGCGTACTGCGTCGGGGTGAGGCTGCTGAAGTTCCCGCCGATCGTGCCGCCGGTGTAGTCGACAAGAACGCCACTGGTTCCTGGTTGAGCCCGGGTGACCTCCCAGGTGCTCTGGTACCCGGTGTCGGAGTAGCTGTCGCCGTTCCCACCGAGACCGCGCCAGTGCCGGTCGGTGAACTGCAGCTGGAGCTTGCTGTTGGTGCCCATGGCGAGCTGGTTGATCGCGGTGGTCTTCAGAGCCGGGAAGCCGGCCTTGGACAGGTCCACCTTGCGCAGCAGGGTGAAAGGCAGCGTGAGCACGACGTGGTCGGCGACCTGGCTCGAGCTCCTTCCGCCGGTCGTCGTGGTGACCGTCCAGGTGCCGTCGTTGTTCCGGGCGAGGGCGGTCAGCTGGGTGCCGAGATTGATCTGACCCGCAAGGAGGGCAGCGAGCCGGGTCGGGATCTGGTCGTTGCCGCCGACGACGTGGTACTTCTCGTTGCTCGGCCCGAAGATGCGCAGCTGGCCCTGGCCGGAGTAGGCGAGCAGGTACAGCATGCTCAGCGAGCTCTGGACCGAGCACTCCGCGCCGTACTCGATGTTGTAGGCCACGTCGAGGAGCTGACCGAGCCGCGACTTCGTGCCGCCCGGGACATAGGCCTTGATCCAGTCCGTGATCGACATCTGGTCGAGCTCCCAGCCACGCGGGGTGTAGGTGTCGTAAAGCGTGGGGTAGCTCGCAGCCGAGACGTCGCTGTGCAGCTGCTGCCAGATGGTCTTGATGTCGGCGGTCGCCTCGGCGTAGGTGTAGGGCGCGCCGTCGAACCAGTAGATCGGCTCGGTGCCGCTCTGCTCGGCGGCCAGCAGGTTGTCCAGCTTCAGCCCCAGCGTCGAAGCGAGCTGGCGGACCGCCGTATGGCCCTGGTCGATGAGCTCACCGCCGTGCTCGGCCACCTGGCCCTCGGCGAAGTAGTCCTTGATCGACCAGCACCTCCCGCCGACCCTGCTGTCGGCCTCGACCACGGTCGAGGTGTAGCCGGCGTTCTTGAGCTGGTACGCAGCGCTGAGCCCGGCCAGGCCGGCGCCGACGATGACGATCCGGGGGCTGCCGGAGGGTGGCCTTGGGGCAGCAGCGGCCGGGGTGGCACCGAGTGAGAGCGGGAGAGCCGAGCCGGCAACGGCTGCGACTGCGCCGGTGAGGACGGCCCGCCGGCTGGGGCCGGCGGTCTCCTCGGCGGCGATCTGGTCGGTGATCGTGCGCAGGGCGCGCGCCAGGGGGGTTCGTGCCATCAGAAGGCTCCCGCGTGATATCCGTCGCTCGGACGGGCTGGCGTCACCGTACCCGTCATGATCATGACTGGGAACCCCGGGAATTCGTTGCGACCTTGCGATCTCGCAACGAATTCCGCAAACCCGTTATCGACCGTCCAGCAGCGGTCGCGCTGGGTCGACGGTCTCACCCGTTCGGCGCACCGCGATGCCGGACAGCGCCTCGAGCACGACCCGGTTGGCGAGCGCCGCGGTGATGTCGGCATGGTCGTACGGCGGCGAGACCTCGACCACGTCGACACCCACCACCGGGAGCTCCAGGCAGACCCGGCGCACCGCGTCCAGCAGCTCGCGTGCGGTCAGGCCGCCGGGCTCGGGAGTCCCGGTGCCGGGTGCGTGGGCCGGGTCGGCGACGTCGATGTCCACCGAGAGGAACACGCCGTCGCAGTCGTCGACGGCGATCGCGAACGCGTCGTCCAGGCAGGTGTCCAGACCGCGCGCACCGATCTCGCTCATCTCGAAGGACCGCATCCCCTGCCCGGCCATCCAGTCCAGCGTCTCGGGTCCGGGCCAGTAGCCGCGCAGCCCGATCTGGAGGAACCGGTCGCCGCGGGCGGCGCCGGACTCGATCAGCCGGCGCATCGGCTGACCGTGGCCGTAGAGCGAGCCGAACTCGATGTCCCCGGTGTCGGCGTGGGCGTCGAAGTGCACGACCGAGACCCGCCCGTCGCCGTGCCGGCGGGCGACGCCGGTCACGTCGGCGAGGGTGATCGAGTGGTCCCCGCCCAGCACGACCGGGATCGCGCCGCTCATGGCGACGGCCGCGACCGCCTCGGTCAGCGCGGCGAGTGACCGCTCGATGTGCCCGGGCGGCATCTCGACGTCACCCGCGTCGACCACCCGCAGGTCGCGCAAGGGGTCGACCCGCAGCGCGAGGTGCGGTCGCGACCCGTCGTGGCCGAGGTAGTCCGTGGACCGGATCGCCTGCGGCCCGAACCTGGTGCCGGGGCGGTGCGAGGTGCCGCCGTCGAACGGCGCCCCGACGACCACCACGTCGGCGCCGGCGAACGACGCGGGGTCCGCGAGGTCGCACCGGTCCACCCCGAGGAAGGTGATGTCGGGGCCGAACATGGCGCCGTACCTGGTCATGAGGCTCCGATCACGAGTCGAACCCGAGGCCCATGGCGTCCAGGGTGCGCAGCCACGGGCCCCGCCGGCCACCGTTCGCGTCGGCCTTGGCGACCCCGCGGCGGGTCAGCTCGACCCCGGCCCAGCGCAGCGGCTCCGGCGGGAACGGCAGCGGCTTGCGGCGGACCATCTCCAGCGCCGTCCGCTCGGTGTCAGCGCCCTCGAGCAGGTCGAGCAGCACCTGCCCGCCGAACCGGGTGGCGCCGACGCCGAGCCCGGTGTAGCCCGCGGCGTAGGCCACCGCGCCGCCGTGCGCGGTGCCCCAGAAGGCGGAGAACCGCGAGCAGGTGTCGATGATGCCGCCCCAGGCGTGGGTGAACCGGAGCCCCTCCAGCTGCGGGAAGGTCGCCTGGAAGTGCTCGGCCAGTCGGAGGAACGTCGCCGGGTTGCGCTCCAGCCGGTCGTCGGTGCGGCCGCCGAAGTGGTAGATCGCGTCGTAGCCACCCCAGAGGACCCGCCAGTCGTCGGTGACCCGGTAGTAGTGGAACAGGTTGCCCGCGTCGGCCATCCCGTGCCGGTCCGCCCACCCGACCGCGGCGCGCTGGTCGGCGGTCAGCGGCTCGGACATCAGCGCGTAGTCCCAGACCGGCACCAGGTAGGACGACATCCGGCGCAGCAGCGGCCGGAAGGCGTTGGTGCCGAGGGCGACCCGGCGCGCCGTCACCCGGCCGTACGCCGTCCGCAGCGCCACGCCGGCACCGGATCGCTCCAGCGCGGTGACCGGGGTGTTCTCGTGGATCCGGACGCCGAGCCGCAGGCAGGCCGCGCGCAGGCCACGGGCGAGCCGCGCCGGGTGCACCATGGCCACGCCGTCGCGGTCCAGCACGCCACCGAGGTAGGTGGGCGAGTCGACCTTGGCGCGCACCTCGTCGGCGTCCAGCCACTGCAGCCGGCTGCCGACGCGGTCGCCGAGGGCGGGCAGCTCGCGCAGGTCGTCGGCCTGCCAGGGGGCGGTCGCGACGGTGAGCTCGCCGGTCCGCTCGAAGGAGCAGTCGATGCCGTGCACGACCACTGCCTTCTCGATGCCGTCCAGGTTCTCCCGGCCCAGTCGCTCGAGGGTCGCCAGCTCGTCGGGGAACCGGTCAAGGCCGTTGCGCAGCCCGTGGGTCAGGCTGGCCGCGCAGAACCCGCCGTTGCGCCCGGACGCCGCCCAGCCGATGGTGCGGCCCTCGAGGAGCAGCACGTCCCGGTCCGGCTCGCGCTCCTTGGCCAGCAACGCGGTCCAGAGCCCGGTGTAGCCGCCGCCGACGACTGCCAGGTCGGCGGTCGCGGCACCGGCAAGGGCGGGTGACGCCTCTGCCGCCGGCCCGTCCAGCCAGTACGGCGTGTGCCGCACGTCGACGAGGGCGGCCGCCGCGGCTGCGACGGCGGGTGACGTCACGATCAGGCCTTCTGCTTCTTCCGGCCGGCGGTGACGGCCTGGCCGACCAGCACGGCGATCAGCGCGAGGAAGAACATCGCCGACGCGATCACGTTGGCCTGCGCGGGGATGCCGCGCAGGGACGACACCCAGATGAACTTCGGGAAGGTGTTCACCGACCCGGAGTTGAAGTTGGTGATGATGAAGTCGTCGAAGGAGAGCGAGAACGCGAGCAGGGCCCCGGCAGCGATGCCCGGCGCGACCAGCGGGAGGGTGATCCGGCGGAAGGTCTGGAACTCGTCGGCGTACAGATCCATCGCCGCCTGTTCGAGGCGGGGGTCCAGCCCGGCGATCCGGGCCTTCACGGTGACCACCACGAACGAGATGCAGAACATGACGTGCGCGATGACGATCGTGTTGAAGCCGAGGTTGATCTTCAGGTTGAGGAACAGCGCAAGCAGCGAGGCGCCGAGGACGACCTCCGGGGTGGCCATCGGCAGGAAGATCGTGAGGTTGGTGGCGGTGCGCCCGCGGAACCGGTGCCGGGCCAGCGCGAAGGCGATCATCGTGCCGAGCACCGTCGCGATCAGGGTGGCCAGCACGCCGATCTTCAGGCTGTTGCCGAGAGCCGGGCAGACGTCCGGCGCGCCACACGGGTTCTTCCACTTGTCCAGGGTGAACCCGCGCCAGGCGATGTTGGACTTGCCGGAGTCGTTGAACGAGAAGGCCAGCGTGTAGGCCACCGGGACGAACAGGTAGGCGAACGCGATCACGGCATAGATCCGGATGGCGTTGCGCCCCAGCCACCGCCTCATCTTGCTCATACCAGCTCCTCCGTGCCGGCCCGGCGGATGTAGAGCCCCACCAGGACGAGGATCGAGACCATCAGCGACACCGAGAGGACCGCCGCCGTCGGGTAGTCGACGACTTTCAGGAACCGGCTGTCGATGACGTTGCCGACCATGGTGGTGTGCACGGGGTCGCCGAGCAGCGCCGAGTTCACGTAGTCGCCGGCTGCCGGGATGAAGGTCAGCAGCGTGCCCGCGACGACACCCGGCAGCGAGAGCGGGAAGGTCACCTTGCGCATCGTGGTGAGCGCGTTGGCGTACAGGTCGCCGGCCGCCTCCATCAGGCGCGGGTCGACCCGCTCCAGCGAGGCGTAGATCGGCAGGATCATGAACGGCAGGAAGTTGTAGGTGATGCCGATGACGACTGCCGGCGCCGTGTTGATGATCCGCCCGTCCGGGCTGAGCACGTGCAGGGTGCGCAGGGCGTCGGCGACCCAGCCCTCGTCGGCCAGGATCTGCTTCCAGGCGACGGTCCGCAGCAGGAAGCTCACGAAGAACGGCGCGACCACCAGCACGAGCAGCAGGTTTCGCCACCGGCCGACCTTGAACGCGATCGCGTAGGCCAGCGGGTAGGAGATCGCCAGCGCGAGGACGGTCGCGATCAGCGCGTAGGTGAAGGACCGGGCGAAGACGGTGGCGTACTCGCTCAGCGTGTCGGTGTAGTTCGCCACCCGGAAGGTCTGGGTGTAGACCCCGATCTCGGCGCCCTCGGGCCGGGTCTGGGTGGACGTCGAGAGCAGCGTGGCGATGGGGAGGATGAAGAAGATCGTCAGCCACGCCATGCCGGGCAGCAGCAGGAGGTAGGGCGTGGCCCGGCGGCGGCCCGGCTGGGTCGGCGCGGACGAGCCCGAGTCGTGCTGGTCGTCCTCGAGCTGCTGCTGCTCGCCGACGCCGATGCCCTGTGCTGCGCTCATCCGCTCAGCCCACCGGCACCGGCGTCGCACCCTCGTGAGCGACGCCCGCGTTGGCGTCCAGGCTGCCGTCCAGGGCGAACGTGTGCGCAGGGTCCCAGTGCAGATCGACCTTGCTGCCCGGGCGGAGCAGGCCCGCCGCACCCAGGTTCTGGGCGAAGACCATGAGCTCCTGCCCCCACGGCATCCGGACCAGGTACTGGGTGCTGACACCGGTGAAGCTGGCGTCGGTGACCACCCCGCCGGGCAGGGCATTGCTACCGAACCCCTCGGTGCTCTCCCCCGGCTGGGCGAGCTGGATCTTCTCCGGGCGGACGCCGATCAGCAGGTCGTCCGTGCCGCTGGCGCGACGGGCGGCCGGCATGGCCACCTTCTGGCCGTGCACCTCGAGCACCAGGTCGTCGCCGCTCTTGCCCGACACCGCCGCCCGGATCAGGTTGGACTGCCCGAGGAAGTTGGCGACGAACGTCGTCTGCGGCGACTCGTACAGGTCGGCCGGCCCACCCATCTGCTCGACGTGACCGCCGTTCATGACCGCGATGGTGTCGGCCATCGTCATGGCCTCCTCCTGGTCGTGGGTCACGTGCACGAAGGTGAGCCCGACCTCGGTCTGGATCCGCTTGAGCTCGATCTGCATCTGCCGTCGCAGCTTGAGGTCGAGGGCACCCAGCGGCTCGTCCAGGAGCAGGACGGCGGGCCGGTTCACGATGGCCCGGGCGAGTGCCACCCGCTGCTGCTGGCCGCCGGAGAGCTGGGCCGGCTTGCGCCGGGCCATCCCCCCGAGCTCGACCAGCTCCAGCGCCTCGTCCACCTGCGCCTTGATCTGCTTGCCGCCCCGGCGACGCAGGCCGAACGCCACGTTCTCGAAGATGTCCAGGTGCGGGAACAGGGCGTAGCTCTGGAACACGGTGTTGACCGGCCGCTTGTACGGCTTGGCGTTGGTGACGTCGTCGTCACCGATCAGGATCGTGCCCGCCGTCGGCTCCTCGAGGCCGGCGACCATCCGCAGGGTGGTCGTCTTGCCGCAACCGGACGGTCCGAGCAGGGCGAAGAACGAGCCGGACGGGATGGTCAGGGACAGGTCGTCGACAGCGACGAAGGTGCCAAAGCGCTTGGTCACCCGCTCCAGGCGCAGGTCGCGCCCGCCCGTCTCGGCCGGCGCCGCCATCAGTTGCCGATCACCTTCTGGAACGCCTCGGAGTAGGTCGTCTCCTCGTCCGGGGTCAGGCTGTGGAACACCTTGACGCTGGCCAGGTCCGCCTCGGTCGGGAAGATCAGCGGGCTGTCCACCAGGGACGGGTCGATCTTCTCCATCTCGGCCTTGGCGCCATCGACCGGGCAGATGTAGTTCACGTAGGCCGCGACCTCTGCGGCGATGGCCGGCTCGTAGTAGAAGTCGAAGAGCTTCTCGGCGTTGGCCTTGTGCGGTGACCCGATGGGGATCATCAGGTTGTCCGACCACAGCGTGCCGCCGGTGTCCGGGAGGGTGAAGGTGTAGTTGGGGTCCTCCTCCTCGAACTGGGCGAGCAGGATGTCCCCGGACCAGGCGATCGCGGCGATCGCGTTGCCGCTGCGCAGGTCCTCCAGGTACGAGTTGCCCTTCACCTGGCGGATCTGGCCGGAGTCCACCTGCTTCTGCAGCACGTCGAGGGCGGTGTTGAACTGGTCCTCGGTGAACTCCTTGGAGATGTCGACGCCCTGCGACAGCATGATCAGCCCGACCGTGTCGCGCATCTCGGAGAGCACCACGATCTTGCCCTTGAGGTCCGGCGCCCACAGGTCGTCCAGGGTCTTGAGCTCGCGGCCGACCTTGTCCTTGCGGTAGCCGATGCCGGCGTAGCCGCTCTGCCAGGTGAGCGAGTGCGCCCGGCCGGGGTCGAAGTCGACATCCTGCAGCTTGGGGTTGAGGTTCTTGGCGTTCGGGATGTTGGCCTTGTCGAGCTTCTGGACGTAGTTCTGCCGGATCAGCCGGCCGGCCATCCAGTCCGTCATCGTGATGACGTCCTTGCCGATGTCGTCGCCGTTCTTGAGCTGGCCCTGGATCTTGCCGTAGTAGGAGTCGTTGTCGTCGATGTCCTCGGCGTAGGTGGCCTTGATCCCCGTCTGCTGCTGGAACTTCTCCAGGGTCGGGTACTTCTTGGTCTTCTCGTCGTAGTCGAGGTAGGCCGGCCAGTTCGCCCAGCGCACGATCTTCTCGGTGGCCGACTTGTCCTTCACGGCGGCCGCCGGCTTGTCCGTAGTACCGGTCGTGTCACCGGTACCGCAGGCGGCCAGCGCCGCGGCTACTCCGACACCGCCGGCGCCGCGGAGCACCGAGCGCCGGGAGAGCTGCGCGCGCACGATCTCGCGGAACATCGGGTCCTGGTGAATGTCTCTGCGGCTGCGGTCACTCATGGGTGGTTTGCTCTCCTCGGCTGGTGGGCGCAGGGGTCGGGGTGGTGCCGGTGAAGACGGTGCGGTGCCAGTCCTTGCGGACCGCTGCCGTGCCGTCGTACATGACGTGCTTGATGTTCGTGTACTCCTCGAGGGAGTACATGGACATGTCCTTTCCGTTCCCCGAGGACTTGTAGCCGCCGTGCGGCATCTCGCTGATGATCGGGATGTGGTCGTTGACCCAGACACATCCTGCCCTCAGCTCGCGGGTGGCGCGTAACGATCGGAACACGTCCCGGGTCCAGGCCGACGCAGCCAGGCCGTACGGCGTGTCGTTGGCCAGCGCGAGCCCCTCGTCGTCCCCGTCGAACGGGAGCACGACGAGCACCGGCCCGAACACCTCGTGCTGGACGATCTCCGAAGCCTGGGCGGCGTCGACGACGAGGGTGGGCTCGTAGTAAGCCCCTCGGGCGAGCGACCCACCCGGCACCACGCCTCCTCTCACGACCTTGGCCCCGTCGCGGCGGGCGCGGTCGACGAAGCCGGCCACCCGCTCCTGCTGGGCACGGGAGACCAGTGGGCCCTGGTCGGTCCGACCGTCCAACGGGTCGCCGAGCACGACGGTGCCCATCAGGTCGGCCACGCCGGCCACGAACGCGTCGTAGAGGGGCCGCTGGACGTAGGCCCGGGTGGCCGCCGTGCAGTCCTGCCCGCCGTTGATCAGCGCGCCGGCCACCGCGCCCTGCACGGCAGCGTCGAGATCGGCATCGTCGAAGACCAGGAACGGTGCCTTGCCTCCGAGCTCGAGGTGCACCCGCTTGGGGCCGTTGGCCGAGCCGGCGGCCAGCTCCATCACCCGGCGACCCACTGCGGTCGAGCCGGTGAACGACACCATGTCGACGTCCGGGTGGCTCATCAGGGCCTCGCCCGCCACCCGCCCGGCGCCGGTCACGACGTTGACCACCCCGTCGGGGATGCCCGCCTCGGCGGCTGCCTCGGCCAGCATCAGCGAGGTCAGCGGCGTCAGCTCGGCGGGCTTGAGGACGATCGTGTTGCCGGCGGCGATCGCCGGCAGCACCTTCCAGGCGGCCATCTGCAGCGGGTAGTTCCAGGGCGCGACCGAGCCCACCACGCCGATGGCCTCCCGGCGCACGTACGACGTGTGGTCGCCGGAGTACTCCCCGGCAGCCTTGCCCTCCAGGTTGCGGGCCGCCCCGGCGAAGAAGGCGACGTTGTCGATCGTGCCGGGCACGTCGAAACCGGTGGCGAGCCGGATCGGCTTGCCGGTCTGGCGGCTCTCGGTGCGGGCCAGCTCGTCGGCCTGGTCGGCCAGCACGGCGGCCAGCCGGGTCAGCGCGGCCGACCGCTCCACCGGCGGCGCGCCGGACCAGGCGGGGAACGCCGCGCGGGCGGCGGCCACGGCGGCGTCCACGTCGCCCGCGTCGGCAAGCACGACCTGCTCGAGGACCTCACCGGTCGCCGGGTCGGTGACGTCGAAGACCTCGCCCGAGCCGCCCTGCAGGCGTCGCCCGGCGATGATCTGGTGCACGCGGCTGATCTCCTCCGTCGGGGACGCACGGTCTTCGGTGGTCGTGCGGGGACGATCCTGACAGAGCAGGTCGTCTCCGACAAGGGATTCCGTCGCGATACAGGATCGTTACCACGAAATCACGCGGCTGACCGCCGTCCGGCTCCGGTGGCTACCCGCCCCAGGTCCGGCGGCCGGCCAGCCAGGTGCCGCGCACCACGATCTCGGGCCAGTGCGCCGGCTCGGTGGTCGTGGGGTCCCGGTCGAGCCAGACCAGGTCGGCCCGGCGGCCAACCGTCACCGACCCCCAGGCGTCCTCCTCGAACGCCTGGTAGGCGACGCCCTGGGTGTAGGCCGACAGCGCGCTCCCGACCGGCAACCGCTCGTGCGGCAGCCAGCCCTCGGCCGGCACGCCGTCCCGCGTCTGGCGGGTGACTGCCACCGCGAGCCCTTCGAGCGGGCGGTAGGAGCTGACCGGCCAGTCGCTGCCCATCGAGAGCACGGCGCCGGTGGCCAGCAGCGAGGCCATCGGGTACTGCCGGGCCCCGCGCTCCGGCCCGATGCGTGGCAGTGTCAGGTCGACCTGGAGCGGGTCGAGCTGCGCCCACAGCGGCTCCAGGTTGGCGATCACCCCCAGCGCGGCGAACCGCGGCAGGTCGGCGGGGTCGACCACCTGGGTGTGCGCCAGCACCGATCGGCGGTCCCGCGGCCCGTTGACCCGGGCCACCTCCTCGAACGCGTCCAGGGTGGCCCGGACCCCGGCGTCGCCGATCGCGTGCACGTGCAGCTGGAAGCCGTCGGCGTCGAAGGCGAGTGCGGCTGCCGCCAGCTCGTCCGGTGTCCACACCGGCAGACCGCAGGAGTGCGACGACGACGCGGGCCGGTCGTCGTACGGAGCGAGCATCGCCGCCGTGCCTGCCTCGACCACGCCGTCGGCGAACATCTTCACGGTCCGCACCGACACCTGGTCGGCCGCCGGCGAGGCGGCGGCCGACTCGCGGGCGGCGGCGAACTCGGCGCGCTGGCGGGGCCACCGGCCGGGGTCGGCCCGCAGCGCCACGTTGGCCCGGACCGGGAGCCGGCCGGCGGCAGCGGTCGCCAGGTACGCCTCGACGTCGGCCGGCGACAGGGCGGCCTCCTGCACCCAGGTGATCCCGGCGGCGGCGAAGAGCGCGCCGGCCGCCGCCAGCCCGTCCTGCTTCTCCGTCGCGGTGGCCCGCGGAGCGTGCCGCAGCACCAGGTCCATGGCGGTCCACTCGACCAGCGTCCCCATCGGGGTGCCGTCGGCGCGCCGCGCGACCTCGCCGGCCGGCGGGTCCGGCGTGTGCTCGTCGATGCCCGCCTGGCGCAACGCCTCGCTGTTCACCCAGACGCAGTGGTGGTCGGTCGACTGCAGCACCACCGGCCGGTCCGGGACGGCGGCGTCCAGCCAGGTCGCGTCGAACCGGCCACCGGGCGCGAGGCTGGGGTCGTACGGGCCGCCCTGCACCCACGCGACGTCCGGGTGCTCCGCCGCCCATCGACCGACCGCGTCGGCGACCTCGGCCACGGTGGTCGCCTCCCGGACCGCCGGACCGGCCAGCTCGACGCCGCCCCACAGCGGGTGGACGTGGCCGTCGCCGAAGGACGCGAGCAGCGCGCCGCCCTCGAGGTCGACCGTGCTCGCGGCGTTCGCGCGCAGGGCCAGGGCGTCGGTGTCCAGCGCCACGACGTACCCGTCCTGGATCGCCACCGCCCGGGCCCGCGGCGCGACCGGCACCCCCGTCACCACCACGCCCCCGTGCACCACCAGGTCGGCGCCGCTCACCGTCCCCGGACCACCAGTCCCGCTGTCCCGTCGCCCGCGGTCAGACGTCGATGTTCGACATCACGTGCTTGACCCGGGTGTAGTCCTCGAAGCCGTACATCGAGAGGTCCTTGCCGTAGCCGGAGTGCTTGAAGCCACCGTGCGGCATCTCGGCCACCAGCGGGATGTGGGTGTTGATCCACACGCAGCCGAAGTCCAGCCGCTTGGCCATCCGCATCGCCCGGCCGTGGTTGCTGGTCCACACCGAGGAGGCCAGGCCGTAGCGGACGCCGTTGGCCCAGCGGACCGCCTCGTCCTCGTCGGCGAACCGCTGCACGGTGATGACCGGGCCGAAGATCTCGTCCTGCACCATCTCGTCGTCCTGGCGCAGGCCGGAGACGACGGTGGCCTCGTGGAAGAAGCCGTCGGCGAGGTCGCCGCCGACCCGGTGACCGCCGGCCGCCAGCGACGCGTGCTCCGGCGTCCGCGACAGCATGCCCATCACCCGGTCCAGCTGGCTGGCGTTGTTCAGCGGCCCGAACAGCACGTCCTCGTCGTCGGGCAGCCCGGTCTTGGCGCTGTTCTTCGCCTGCTCGGCCAGCGCCGCGACGAAGTCGTCGTGGATGCCCGGCGCAGCGAGCACCCGGGTGGCGGCGGTGCAGTCCTGCCCGGCGTTGAAGTAGCCGGCCACCGCGATGGCCTCCGCCGCGGCCTCGAGGTCGGCGTCGTCGAAGACGACGACCGGCGCCTTGCCGCCCAGCTCGAGATGGACCCTCTTGAGGTCGGTCGCGGCCGAGCCGGCGACCTCCATGCC